>CAMFNC010000202.1 GCA_945965245.1 uncultured Porphyromonas sp.
TGGCTCTTGCCATGGTTGCCACCGGGGGAGCTTTTGCACAGACAGAAAACGTTATGACGGTAGAGAAATTAATCAAAGGCGATAAACCCAACTTTGAAGAAGCTCGTACTTTGATTATGGCTGCCAAAGAAAATGCAGAAACCAAAAACAGTGCCAACACTTGGTTTGTGGCCGGCAATCTGGAAGTAACCGAATTCGAACTGCTGAACCTCCAGAATATGCTGCCCAATGCTCAGGTAGATAAGAATGTGATGTACACCGCTTTGGTAAATATCCTGCCCAACTTCCTCAAGGCCGACGAATTTGATCATCAGCCTAACGAAAAAGGTAAAATAAAACCAAAATTCGATAAGAAAATCCGCAAATCTCTGAAAGCAAATTATCTGCACTTGATCAATGCTGGTGCTCACTTTATGGAAGCACGCAAATATGATCGTGCCGCTGAAGCGTTCGAACAGTTCCTGAACATCAAGGCGTTGCCCATGTTCCAAGACGACAAAGAGGTCAATGCTTTGGATTCGAATGCCATGATTGCCGGATTTTATGGTGCCGTGTCGCTCTACCAAAACAAAGATTACGACAAAACCATAGCCCTGTGCGAACGCATCAAGGATGTGGACTATCAGAAGAATGATGTGTATCAATTGTGGGCCACATCCTATCTCTCCAAAAAAGACACCGCCACATACATGAACATTCTCAAAGAGGGCATGAAGCTTTTCCCGAACGAAAAGTTCTACATACTCAACGTGGCCAACACACTGATTCAGCAAGGCAAGATGGACGAGGCCATCGGTATGCTGAACCAAGCCATAGAAATGGATCCAAAGAATGCTCAGCTCTACGACGTAATGGGTAAACTTTACGAAGAAAAGAAAGATATAGAAACGGCCGAGAAATGGTTTGCCAAATCCACGGAAGTAGATCCCAACTACGGCGAAGGTCTCTTCGATCTGGCTCGCATCTATTACAACAGCGGTGTGGAAAAAAAGAATGCCGAAAAAATGACGGCTGAAACAGAAGCCGAAGCTAAGAAGTGGTTTGAAAAAGCCCTGCCTCTGATGGAAAAGGCTTATGAAAAAATGCCCGAAGATACGTGGTATGTGCTCAGCACTATCTACTATAATCTGGGTATGAATGACAAGAGTGAAGCCCTGAAAGCAAAACACAGCAATAAGTAATCGACTCTTCAGTCTCGAAACCTTGCAGTTCCCGTTGATGAGATATCGTTCGGGCTGAAAAAGTTTAGATAAAACTAAAATTTTAAGTAATTGACTCTATTCTGGTTTCGAGACCATTGCAGCCCGGGGGATGAGATATTCGTCGGGCTGTTTTTTTCTTTTAAATACAATAACCATGCGACCAACATCGTTATACCAATAAACATGAAAACGACTTATGACACGCAATCAACAATACCAGAAAAAAATAGAAAACATCTAATTTTATTTATATCAATATGAAAAAACATTTTTCATGGGCAAAGACATGTATCCTTACTACGATACTTTGCTGCCCCATTGCACTAATGGCTCAGAATAACTCCGCAGAGCCACAAAACCGGCTTTTGGACTCAGCTACATATCGGGTCATTTACCTCACCACCCAGCGTGCCGAACGAGAGCACAAGCCGATAGTCATTGCCGATTCCATGACTTTGGAATGGGGAAACAACTGGTCGTGCTATTATGATTTAAACAAAAAGTTTCGCGACTCAATGCAAACAGCTCATGACATGACCGTCATGAGCAGCATCACCTCCATGACAGTGAGTATGGATCAAAATGAACTGGAGCAACGCTTGCGCAACAATCGGGATAATGCTCAAATCAAGGATACCGAACACGATGGCGAAAGCTATCGCATCTACCGCAATAGAACGGATGGGCAAACTATAACCATTGACAATGGACCCTACGCAGGTTCATCGGTGAAGTCATTTATTCAAGTAAACGAAAACATTCGCCATTCATGGAAGGTATCCACAGACACCGCTTCAGTACTGGGATACAACTGTATCAAAGCTGTTGCCACATTTCACGGTCGCACCTATACAGTATGGTTCACACCGGACATTCCCATACCGGAAGGTCCGTGGAAACTCTTTGGTTTGCCCGGACTGATACTGAAAGCAGAGGACAAAGACGGCCTTTTCACATTCGAAGCCATCGGCATGGAGAACCTGCGTGAGCCACAGCCCATAGAGATAAAATGGGAGAGCCGGCGTAAGGTGTCGGTGACGAAAGGAACTCTGGAGCAATGGTACGGACTTAGAAATAAATCAAGGGCTAACATCAATGTGATGTATCACAATGGCAATGGTGCTTATACGGCTTACAGCATGCCAAACCCCATTACTTATATCAATATGGAAGTCATGAAATAATGAGCAAATTACATCTCTTCACAAGCATACTACTTTTCATGATTCCCATGGTACTGCGTGCACAAAATACCATCCGGGGGTATGTGACCGAGCAAGGTAGTAGCAGACCGGTGGTGGCGGCATCAGTCACTCTCTTGGAGCAAGGTTCCAAGCGTATGATTGCTTTTGCACAGACAGCAGATGATGGTTCGTATGTCATTTCGTTCCGCACACAGGCCGATAGTCTGGTCATAACCGTTCGCGCCATGACCATAGAGAGCCGGAGCAAAATCATTGCACATCATGAAACGAAAGTAGATTTCACAGTCCGCCCCAAGACCATGCACCTGAAAGAAGTAGTGGTGCACGCACCCAAGATACGTCAGCGAGGTGATACGGTGAGTTATTCGGTGGGGCAATATCTCGACGCCACTGATCGCAGTATCGGCGATGTGCTCCGCAAACTACCCGGTATGCGCGTCTTACAGTCGGGTCAAATCCTCTATCAAGACAAGCCCATCAGCAAGTTCTACGTGGAAGGGATGGATATGCTGGAGGGCAAATACGGCTTGGCGACGAACAATATCGATGCTAAACAGGTCTCGCTGGTGGAAGTACTCGAAAATCATCAGCCCATCAAGGTGCTCAAAGGGATGGAACTGCCGGATGCCGCCGCCATTAATATCAAGTTAAAGCGGAGCGCATTGGGCGCATTCTTTGCCACGGCACAAGCGGGTATTGGTCTTAAGCCTCTCATTCTGAGCAATGAGCTGGTCGGTATGCAGTTCGGACACAGACATCAGGCCATGACAGTCTACAAAGGCGATAACTCCGGACGTGATGTAAGCCGCGAACTGACCTCATTTTATGAGCAAGATAAAGTATCCGGACTCGGTTTGCTCAGTATCCACCGCCCCACTCCGCCAGGTATCCGCGAACAATATTATTTGCAAAACGACCAGCACATAGGCTCGCTAAACCTGCTTAAGGCGTGGAATAAGGAGCTTACGGCTAATGTGAACCTGCATTATCTGCATGATACCGACCGTCGGCATCACTATTCGCTGCGGAGCATCTATGTACCCGAAGGCAATACCATCGAAATAGAAGAACTTACAGACAGCCGGCAGCGCGATAATAATTGGGAACTGACGATGAAAGTGGAGCGCAATGCAGATAGTGTGCATCTCTATAACCGACTAAATGCCGATTGGACGCACTCCACAATCGACGGTTCGTTGGTGCAGAGCCGTGTGGCAGAGCGCATTCAGCAGTTGCAAATGCCCTCCTTTGGCGTGAGTAACCGCTTTAACTTTCGGAGTAAACGAAATGATGTGTATTATAGCGTAGCGTCGCATGTAGCCTATCGGCAGGAGTCCGAGACACTGGATGTGCTGCCTGCGCTGTTTCCCTTTGCGCCGGAAGCCGATCCGCACACTGCTCAGAGTGTGCTTTACAGGCAATTGTATACGGATCACAGCCTGACCGGCAATGTCCGTTCGCTGGGTAATCATCGTGTTACTCTGGGGCTGAAAACGGATCATAGGGCGATGCAATCCGAATTATATGACCGAAACAGCAGTCTGCCTCATACGGCGGATACGCTGCGCAACGACCTTTATCGGCATGATGCCTCCATTTACTTGAAAACCATTCTGGTCAAACGCTGGAACGACTGCCATGAGTCACAACTGAATCTGCCGCTCTCTTATCGGATTTCCCGGCTCGAGGATGCTGTGAGGCACCAATCACACGTGTGCAATCATCTGCTATTCAATCCATATATGATCCATATGGCGCGTTGGAACATCTATTGGAGCGGCACATTGATGGTGGGATTAGATAAGCACGTTGGCGGATTTATGTCCGATTATGCCGGTTATATCATGACTGACTACCGAACATTCATGCGTAACGAAGCCACTACTCAACCTTCATACCGCACTTATGCCACGGCATTGCTACATTACAAGTCACCCTACACAGGCTTCTTTGCCTCGCTTCGGCTCAATGCGTCCGACCTATACAACCGCAATCTCAATGATGTGTTTTACCAAGGAGTTTTCAGCCGGAGCCGGCTCATCGCATATCCACATCACCAGATCACGTATGGCATGGGGGCATCTGTTGGTTCCGACATAGCCTCCATTCGTTCGCACATTTCGTTCGATGCATCTTACGGAGCTGCTCGTTCCGTCACATTGCTCCAGCTGCAGGCCATCCCCTTCGGCAGTCACACGCTTCGGTTGACGCCTTCGGTCACCACTCAGATGGGTAAATGGCTTATCTGGAAATATGATGCCACCTATTCGCTAACGAAAACAGAGTTGAAGGCGCAGTCTTTACCCATGCGCCATTATTGGGAACAGTGGCTTAGCTGTTCCATTATCCCACATCCATCGTGGGCCATAAACGTAACCGCCGACCACTATCTGACGGCTCAAAAGGGAGCTTTACCCGAGCATAACTACTTTGTCTGCATGGGTGTAAAATACATTCTTCCGAAAGTGGAGGTGCTTTTGGACTGGACCAATATCCTGAACACTGGTCACTACATCTCGCAAGGCATTACTGCCACCACGGCCTATTACGCCGAATACCAGCTCAGACCCGCCGAATTGCTCTTGCGTATGCGCTTCAAACTCTTCTGATAAACGACACACACCGACGGAGTATCAAATGCTTTTCTACCCCTCCCTCGGAGTGTGTCATTTTTTTATTGATAAATTGATTTCATTTTATGTATAAAACGCTTGCAATTTATGCATAAAATAAAATCAATTTGTGGTTAAAGTATTTCCGCAAACACCGTATCGGATGGATATGTCGGCTGCATCCGCTATTTTTGTATCGCTAATTCACTATCCGAAGCATTATAAATATTTACATGCAACCTCCACATAATTTCCTCCGGCGTGCCAAAGACTTTGGTTTGCCCGTGGCCATGCTATGCGGCATCTTCTTCTGGCGGCAGCTCAACCATTTGGAATTTGCCGTACCTTACCTGATATTCGGCATGTTATTCATGACTTTTCTCAAAGTCAAACTCAACGAGATGTGCTTCAGCCCCTATCACCTATTGCTTTTGGCCATCCAAATCATACTATCGCTCGGCTCATACTATCTACTCTTAGGCATCAATCCCACTTGGGCTTCGGGCATCATGATATGCTTCATCTGTCCCACAGCCACGGCTTCGGCGGTAATCATAGGCATGCTGGGTGGCAGCATTGCCTTCTGCACACCATATGTATTGCTGTCGCACATAGTAGTAGCATTCAGTGTGCCCGTCATGTTTTCCGCCATCGGTGCAGCCCATGGCGGTCTGGATTTCTGGCCCACCGTTTGGCATATCTTCAGTGGCGTCATTCCACTGGTGCTGTTCCCTCTATTGGCAGCGCAGTTTGTGCGCCTATCGACACCTCGCGTGCACAAACGATTGACCTCCATCCCCCAATTGGCCTTCTATCTATGGGTAGTCACACTGGCCATTATCCTATCCAAGCCCATGAAGTTCATCATGATGCAGCCCAAAGCCTATATTTCAGACGAAATCATGCTGGCGGTGATGGGACTGATAGCCTGCACGGTGCAATTCACCATAGGCAAACTGATGGGCAAAAAGATTCACGGAGAGGCCATCACGATGGGACAGGTCTTGGGACAAAAAAACACCAGCCTGGCCATTTGGATGGCACTGACCTATCTGGACCCACTTAGCTCCATAGCTCCGGCTAGCTATGTCATTTGGCAAAACACACTCAACTCCATTCAACTCTGGATGGCAGGCCAAAAATCCAAACAACAAGCATAATTACAATCACATCCTCATGAAACTATCCGACAATTGGTTCACGGCTCTGAGCGAAAACGATGCACAACAGCTTATCTATATAACAGGACGTACCGACTTGGAGGCTTTCCGTACCAGTAGAAAATTTCCTTATCGTGCCGAAATTTGCTGGCCCTACCAACCCGATTCTAAGGGAATGCCACAAAAAGGTAACGAAAGCGACCTGATGGTTCAGACCGAAGATCTGCTGCGAGCAGCCATGGAAAAAGATAAATTGGGTATCCTAACCGGTATTTACACCGGTGGGGGCGAAAAATATTGGGTCTTTTATCTGCGAAACATCAAAGTTTTCGGCGAACGGTTAAATGATGCCCTTTCCCCATTGCCGCCACTTCCCTTACAGATTGAATGTGAAGAAGATAGGGATTGGGAAGAATACACCGATATGCAGGAAATGGAAATCTGGGCCATCCGGGACTAAACCCTAATGATGACCTCAAAAATATAAAGTTCACTAAAAATATCCTCAAAAATATTGCACAATAAAAAAAATGGTGTTATCTTTGCATCGCTAAAGAAAATAGGGCCTATAGCTCAGCTGGT
>CAMFNC010000203.1 GCA_945965245.1 uncultured Porphyromonas sp.
CATTACTGCCTCTGTAAAACCATATTTTGGGCTGTGGTCACTTGTTTTTCGGCAATTCAATTTAATATAAGGATAAATACGGGGCGTCCGGCTGATGCTCCGAAACCATGCCCACGATAGCCGCATCGGGGTGCAGGCCGGAGGCATGCAGGTCTGCCACGAGGTCTGATGCCACTTCGGTATCTACCGCCATCAGCAGTCCACCGGAGGTTTGTGCATCCGCCATCAGCATTTTGTATGTCACCGGACAGTATGCCGCCAAATCTTTACCGGCGAAGCGGAGATTTCGGAATGCGGCACCGGGGATACATCCACCGTCCAGTAGCCCAAGCACGGCAGGCAGTGTCGGCACAGCAGCCGTGTCGATGTCCATGCTCACACCGGAAGCACGCGCCATACCCAAGGCATGCCCCACCAATCCGAAGCCGGTTACATCCGTGGCTCCTGTTACCCGATAGCGCTGCATCAGTTCTGCTCCGGTCTTATTCAGCAGTTGCATATTCTGCAGGGAGGCTTCGTAATCTTGTGTTGCCATCAAGCCCAATCGATGTGCGGCCATTGCCACACCGGTGCCTAATGGTTTGGTGAGCACCAGCAGCTGTCCGGGGCGTGCGCCGGCATTGGTAATCAGTTTATCGGGATGCACACGTCCCACCACAGCCAAGCCGTATTTGGGTGGAGTATCGTCTATGGTGTGTCCGCCCATCATCAGCGCACCGCTCTCATTAACGGCATCTTGTCCGCCACGGAGTATGCAGCCCAATACTTCCAGTGGTATGGTATGACTCGGAAACATGGTCAGATTGAGTGC
Organism: uncultured Porphyromonas sp.; assembly: GCA_945965245.1. Classification (GTDB taxonomy): domain Bacteria; phylum Bacteroidota; class Bacteroidia; order Bacteroidales; family Porphyromonadaceae; genus Porphyromonas. Next base: position 812 of record CAMFNC010000203.1, read on the forward strand.
CAGCAGCGGTGTGCCGCCCATAGCATAAACATCCGACAGTGCATTGACGGCGGCAATTCGCCCGAATGTGTAAGCATCTGAGCAGACGGGAGGAAAAAAATCTGTGGTCACAATCAGGGCTTCATCATCGCTAATCCGATATACCCCGGCATCGTCGTGAGTGCTTGCATCCACCATTATCCGGTCATTGCGAGGGATGGGTAGGTCTTGGAGCAATGTTTGCAGTTGCAGAGGATCCAGTTTGGCAGAGCAGCCGCCATATTCTACGGTGCCGAGCAGGTCAAAATTCCGGGCGTTCATCTTCGTTATTCGGTTATGATTTGATATTTGATGCCTTCGCGTGTAAAGAGCGAACCGAGCGTATGCAGCACTTCTGCATTGTTGGTCATACGAAGGCACATGCCGCATTCATGTGTGATATGGGTGGGTACTGCCATTACTGTGTGTGGTATGCCGGCGGCTTCGGCAGCTTTCATGCCACGAATAAAAGTGCGTGTGGTGGGGAAGAGTACGTAATTAGTCATGGAGGATGCCATGTAAAGCCTTCAACAGATATTCCAAATCGTCCGCCGTCTGATATGGCGAGGCAGATATGCGCAGCGTGCCACCGCCCTGCAACGTGCCCAACGTGCCATGAGCCAAAGGAGCGCAATGCAGCCCAGCACGGGTAATGATGCCGAAGTGATGGTGCAGCCGGTAAGCCAATTCGGATGGCGAAAGACTCTTGTGAGTCAGAGAGAAAAGATAACCCTGATTTTCGGTCTCCAGCGCACGATGCAGGTGAATATCGGGCAGAGCCGCCACCTCGTCCAAGGCACGGCACCATGTTTCGGGAGCAATGGCATAAGGCGGTATTTCTTCCATGGCAGCTGCCCATGCCGTCAGTCCAAGGAGATTGGGCGTACCGGCCAGAAAGCGATCGGGCATCTCACTTACAGCCATCAGACTTTCTGAGTGAGTACCGTTGCCACCCAAAGTCAGTGGTTCGATGTCTTGCGGTCGGCGCATATAATAACCGCCTGTGCCCGAAGGTCCCAGCAATCCTTTGTGTCCGGTAAACACCACAAAGTCCACTCCCCACTCATCCGTATGCAGCGGTGCAGAGCCGGGGCATTGAGTGGCATCGCACAGAAGAGGCACTCCCCACCGGCGCATGGCAGCTGCGATTTCTGCCACCGGCTGTACTACACCGTTCACATTGCTTTCTATATTCACGATGGCCAGAGCCGGGTGTTCTGTTGGCTGCATGATGTTGAGTTGCGCCACATCCACCCGCCCATCGACCTGATGCGGCATCACGGCATAGTGCAATCCGTATCGCTGACACAGTGCCGTCAGGGGGCGCATTACCGCATTGTGTTCCAGAGGACTGAGCCATACCCATGCGCCTTTTTGCCGAAGAGGGGCAAAGCCCTGCAATATGGCATTGATGCCGAACGTGGCATTTTCGCACAGCACCACATGGTCTGCATCGTGCACACCCAGCCATGCAGCCAGACGGTCGCGTAGCTGCTCCACTTGCGTCGTGGCAGCCATGGTGGCAGCATCCGGACTTCTGCCGTAGCTGCCTATGGGGTGGTCATAAAACGAACTCAATACCCGACGCAGAGCCTGCGGTTTGGGATATGAGGTGGTGGCGTTGTCGAAATAGAGCTGTGGCATGGTGCTGTGAATGGAGGTGAGTCGTTTTTTTTACGGACGCAGGATGCGTGCCACGTGGCTCTGCATTTCCATGATGGAGTACATATTGCTGATGCACCCCACGGCCAGTTTTTCACGCACTGCATAGTAATCCACACATGTGCCGCAGCAGATAATATCCACACCCTTTTCGGTGTGCAAACGCTTTAGCGTGGCAGCCGTATCGGAGCCTTCGGTGGCCAGCAATATGCCACGATTGTAGAGTATTACAAATCGGGGCATTTGTGCCATTTCAATGAGCGCATTCACAAAGGCACGCATTAGGATTTTGCCCAATTCGGCATCGCCATGGCCCATTTCGTCCCCTCCTATAACCACACCGTAAGTAGCCTGCTCCGAGGCAGACATCGGCACACATTCTGCTGCCACTTGAGGGGTGGCATTTACCGTTGCTGGTGCACAGAAGTGCAGCTGCGTGTAAGTTTTGCCATTTTCATCCGTCAGCACACTTTGCTGCGGTTGCACTTTCAGTTCGCGCAGATAATCGTTCAGATTGCCGCAGGCGGTTTCATTGTCGGTCAGCACATATACCTCATCGCCGACATGGCACTCGGCCAAACCCTTCTTGAGCATAATCAGTGGCATGGGGCAGAGCCTGCCCCGAGTATCAATGGTCATCATATTTATATGGTATAGGTTATTGTTGATTTTGATATTTCTGCACTTCGGTCAGTAATCGTTGCGCCGTGGCCGGCGGATTGTCTTCGCCGATGGAGAGCGTTAGTAGAGGAGTGCCCCAGTCTTTTTCCAGCGAGCGGTTATAGGCTTTATCGTAATAGACCAATGCGATGCTTACCGCCTCGTGGATATTGCCTGACCGGAGAGCGGCTATGGCGCGCTGTTTTTCCTGCATACCCAGCCGTTTGGTTATTTTTTCGAAAGGCACCACCAAATCTTCTATGGCTGCCGTACCGTATTCTGCCACAATATGAGCGGTGCGCACATCGGCAGGAATATCCAATCGGATAATGGGGGCACGGCACATGGTATCCCACAGCGCATCGGGGATAAAGACCCTGCCTATCAGCTTGCTCTCGCTCTCCAACCAAATGGGATAACGGCAGTCCAAAGCCATCAATTCCCGGTATAGTAGATTGATGAATTGTTCGGTGGTTGGTTGTGATGGCTGACCAATGGCGCCGAAGGCAGAGCCTTTGTGTTGTGCCAATCCTTCGAGGTCGATGACCTGTTCGCCCAAGCGTCGGAGTTCGTGCAGGATAAGTGTTTTGCCACTGCCGGTGGCACCGCCCAGTACCAGAAAACGCCACGGCTTATCGATAGTCAACTGCTCGCCATATCGGCGGAAAGCCTTGTATCCACCCCGCAGGCGATACACTTCCATCCCTCCCATGCGCAGCAGCCATTCCATAAATCCGCTGCGCATACCGCCACGCCAGCAATGCACACATACAGGTTTGCCGGCGGCGATGCGTCGTGCCTCCGACACATAGTCCCAAAGCCGTGGGCTGACTCGCCTGATACCTTCGTCCACAGCCGCCTGATGCCCCGTTTGCACATAGAGCGTGCCGATGACCACTCGCTCCTCGTTGGTGAAGAGCGGCAGATTAACAGCACCGGGGATATGTCCTCGGTCAAATTCGGCAGGGGTGCGCACATCCAGCATCACCCATTCCGTTCGGTGTTTGAGCCATTCGGCCACATCTATATCCATACTCACAAAGATACTACATTGGCGGTTAGCCTGTGCACAAAAACATTTAACCGACGCTTGAATTTCTTTTATGCATAAAATGTTTTGCAAAACATGCATGAAAGTTTTGGCACTCCGCAATCGGGATAAAATCATTACATATTTGCAGATTTTATATCATGCCCGTTTATGCGCAAATTTTATTAAAAAATATTTTTTTTTTGCTCTTAAATGAACTAAAAATAAAATCTCAATATCTCATACAATCAATGTGTAAATAAAAAATGTTGTCAGACTATAAATTGCTTTGCTTTTTATTAAGTGTGTGATAGAATAAAATAATTATTATATTTGCCAACAAACACAAATTCTAATATTATAAATCAAATTAAAAAACAAAGTCTATGAAAAAAACTAATCCCGTTTTTTATTGTGTGTTGGCGCTATTGTTTTTTGCAATCGGTGCATGTACGCCTAAAGATTCGTTTGAAGAAACAGTGCTCAAACTTTCCGAAACTCAACTGACATTTGAGAAGGGAGTTTCAGAGAAAGTCATCGAGGTGACCACAAATGCCGAATCCTGGATTGTTTCTTCGCCAAAAGAGAAAGAATGGCTTACTATTCGCCGAGAAGGTAAAAGTCTGCATATTTCCGTTGCAGAAAATAAGTCGGGAATAGAAAGAAGCACATATAT
>CAMFNC010000204.1 GCA_945965245.1 uncultured Porphyromonas sp.
CTGTTGTGCTACCATTACACCATGAGACAATCCTAAGCACTCGTTTTCTCGAATGCGATGCAAAGATAGTCGTTTTTTTTATTTATACAACAAATATAAAACAAGAAAAATGCATTGTTCTCCAAAATACCCCATAATGCAAGGTTGTTTACCCACCTCTTGAGAAATTACAATCAAAATCGAGCTATATCCACCGAAATACTTATATTTGTTTAGTTACTGCGGTCGAATGTACCGCCAAAACCCGTATTTCAACGCATAATATAATGATGAACAAAGATTTTGAGAACTATGCCGTGCATCACTTGGGTCTGAACCATTTGGCTCTGCATGACTATGTTAAGGCTCAGGGTGGCTATGTATCACCCACCATAATCGAGGAGCGGCACCTCAATGTGGCTCAGATGGATGTGTTTTCCAGGTTGATGATGGATAGAATTATATTTCTGGGCTCGCAAATAGATGATTATACCGCTAATGTAATTCAGGCTCAATTGCTCTTTTTGGATAGCAATGAGCCGGGCAAGGATATTTCTATATACCTCAATTCTCCGGGTGGATCGGTCTACGCCGGCTTTGGTATTTATGATACCATGCAATATATCGGTTGCGATGTGAGTACCATCTGCACTGGTATGGCTGCTTCTATGGCCAGCGTGCTATTGGTTTCGGGCACCAAGGGTAAGCGTTTCGCTTTGCCACATTCGCGCGTGATGATTCATCAGCCTATGGGTGGTATGCAGGGACAGGCCAGTGACCTCGAAATAGCTACCAAACAAATCCTTCAGGTCAAGCGTGAATTGTATAGTATCATAGCCGAGAACAGCGGCACCACTTACGAGCAGGTGGAACGTGACAGCGATCGCGACTATTGGATGACTGCGCAGGAAGCATTGGAGTATGGTATGATAGACAAAGTGCTAGTACGCAGTAAGGAGTAATGGCAAGTAAGAAAAATAACGAACAATATTGCGGCTTCTGTGGCAGACCTCGATCGGAGGCAGGCATGCTCATCGAAGGTCTTGATGCCATGATTTGTTTGGATTGTGCCGAGCAAGCCGGCAAAATGGAAAAAGATATCCGTGCCGAAGAACATCGGAAACCCATCGAAGGCCTTGAATTACAGAAGATACCCAAACCTATGGATATCAAAGCCCACTTGGATAAATATGTGGTGGGGCAGGACGAAGCCAAGCGCTTCATGAGCGTGGCTGTATATAATCACTACAAACGTCTGCTACAAAATGACACAGAAGATGAAGTGGAGATAGAAAAAAGCAATATTATTATGCTGGGTCCAACAGGTACCGGCAAAACATTGCTGGCTCGCACCATTGCTCGCATGCTCCAAGTGCCTTTCACCATTGTAGATGCCACGGTACTCACGCAGGCCGGATATGTGGGTGAAGATATCGAAAGCATCTTGACCCGATTGCTTCAGGTGGCGGATTACGATGTATCTAAGGCTGAAAAAGGTATTGTTTTCATTGATGAAATAGACAAGATAGCACGCAAAAGCGACAATCCATCCATTACGCGCGATGTGAGTGGTGAAGGTGTGCAGCAGGGTTTGCTCAAACTGTTGGAAGGTTCGATAGTAAACGTTCCGCCACAAGGTGGGCGCAAACACCCGGAGCAGAAACTCATACCGGTCAATACCAAGAATGTCTTGTTTATCTGCGCCGGAGCGTTCGATGGCATCGAACGAAAAATTGCGCATCGCCTGAATACCACGGTGGTTGGCTATGTTCGAGATGAGAAAGAAAAGCATGTGGATAAGGATAATTTGCTGAAATACATTACGGCTCAAGATCTCAAAGCCTTTGGGTTGATACCGGAAATAATTGGTCGTCTGCCGATAATTTCTTATCTCCATCCGCTCAAGCGCGAAACGTTACTCCGGATACTACAAGAACCCAAAAACTCTATTGTGAAACAGTATGTCAAACTATTCGAAATGGACGGTATCAAGCTGACGTTTGAGTCTGATGCTCTGGAATATATCGTGGATAAAGCCATGGAGCAAAAAATCGGTGCACGCGGATTGCGTTCTATTGTGGAGCAAATCATGATAGAGCCAATGTTTATGCTACCTTCGCAGAAAACCAAAAAGTTTGCCGTGACACGCACTTTTGCCGAAGAGCAGTACAAAAAAACAAATTAATAGAAAAATGATAGCCAAGATGGACGACTCTACTCTTCTGGAAGCACTGAAGAAGTACTTCGGCTTCGATGGCTTTAAGGGTAACCAAAAGCCAATTATCGAAAATGTATTGTCCGGTAAAGATACGTTTGTATCCATGCCCACCGGAGGAGGGAAGAGCTTGTGCTATCAATTGCCGGCATTGCTCATGCCAGGTACGGCAGTCATCATTTCGCCCCTGATTTCGCTGATGAAAAATCAGGTGGATGCCATTCGTGGCTATTGCGAAAAGGATGCTGTGGCGCATTTTATGAATTCCTCTTTAACCAAAGCTCAGCTTGAACTGGTACGTGAGGATTTACGCAATGGCAAAACCAAACTATTATATGTGGCGCCGGAGTCACTTACCAAGCAAGACAATATAGATTTTTTGCGTTCGATAGAAGTTTCGTTTTATGCCGTGGATGAGGCGCACTGCATCTCAGAATGGGGGCATGACTTTAGGCCGGAATATCGTAGAATTCGTCCCATCATCAATGAGATTGGAGCACATCCGCTCATTGCCCTAACAGCCACCGCCACCCCCAAAGTACAGCATGATATTCTGAAAAATCTGGGCATGGAAAACCTTGCCGTGTTCAAAAGTTCATTTAACCGACCCAACCTCTTATATGAAATTCGAGAAAAAACCGATGATGTGGACAAGGGTATTGTGAAATATATTCTCAATAATCCGCATAAAAGTGGCATTGTCTATTGTATGAGTCGAAGTAAGGTTACTACCTTTGCACAAGTTCTCCAAGCCAACGGAATTAAGGCGTTGCCTTATCATGCCGGATTGGATGCCAAAGAACGGGCAGACAATCAGGACGCTTTCCTCCAGGAGGAAATAGATGTGATAGTGGCCACGATTGCTTTTGGCATGGGTATCGACAAGCCGGATATTCGCTATGTGATACATTACGATATGCCCAAGAGTCTTGAGGGGTATTACCAAGAGACAGGGCGTGCCGGTCGGGATGGAGGAGAAGGACGTTGTATAGCCTATTATAGCCCCAAGGACCTTGAAAAGCTGGAGCGGTTTATGAAAAATAAACCTATATCCGAACAGGAAATTGGAAAGCAACTTTTGGCCGAAACCGCTTCATATGCCCGAACCGATGCCTGCCGCCGGGTTTTTCTTTTGAATTACTTTGGCGAGGAGTGCGATTTTGAAGTATGTAATAATTGTGATAATTGTTTGAACCCTAAAAAAAAGGTGGAAGCAAAAGAATTGTTGTTGAACGTCTTAGACGTTGTCAGTTCTCTTAAAGAGAAATTTAAAGCCGACTATGTAATCTCGCTGCTCAAAGGTGAGGATAGTGCCGATGCGCAGTCATTTGGTCATGACCAATTGGAATGCTTCGGTATAGGTAAAGATGAGGATGAAGATTTGTGGCAGGCGGTAATCCTGCAAGCTGTAATTAGCGGCTACCTCGAAAAGGATGTGGAATCTTATGGCGTGCTGAAACTGACCGCCAAAGGCAAGAAATATATGAAAAAGCCCGTTAGTTTTAAGGTGGCTTACGGCGAAGAAGATTCCGATGAAGAAGACGGAATAGCCGAATCGACATCGCGAGGTTCCGGTGGAGCCGGCGGAGCAGTGGATCCTGCTCTGTTTTCTATGATGAAAGACTTGCGCAAGCGCATGGGACAACAACAAAATGTGCCTCCTTACGTTATATTTCAGGATGCCTCGCTCGAAGCTATGGCCACATTCTACCCCATTACGCTGGAAGAACTTCAGAATATTCCCGGAGTGGGCAAAGGTAAAGCCAAGCGTTACGGTCAGCAGTTTCTGGATTTGATTAAATGCCACGTACAAGACAATGAAATAGAACGCCCGGAAGATATGCGCGTACGCACTCTGCCGGACAAGTCTAAAGTAAAGGTTAATATCATTCAGCAAATAGACCGCAAAGTGGCTTTGGATGATATAGCCGTAAGCAACGGTTTGGAATTTGACGAATTGTTGGACGAAATAGAAGCTATCGTATATTCCGGCATGAAAATCAACATCAGCTACTTCGTGGAAGAAGCAATGGACGAAGATCATATTCAAGATATATACGATTATTTTATGGAAGCCTCTTCTGATGATTTGGCAGAAGCCACCAAAGAGTTGGGCAATGAATATTCTGAGGATGAGATACGTCTTATTCGTATCAAATTCCTTTCGGAATTAGCCAACTAAACAAGATTTTGCAAGAATAATAATAAAGAACTTATGAACAAAGTTTGGAGCTTTACTGTCGGCCTCATAATCATGTGGT
>CAMFNC010000205.1 GCA_945965245.1 uncultured Porphyromonas sp.
TGTATATAAATGCAAAAACACCCTATCCGAATAACCGGATAGGGAGGTATGCAATGGTGCACTAAGAATGGTTATTTCAAGTGGCTGTCCCAGTACGGAAGAATGCGTTCTGTGGCATGGCTTTGCTCGGCAATATACGTCCCTGCGGCCTCACCGGCCTGGAGGCGAAGATCGGGTTGCTCTGACCAACGTTGCATTCGCTCTGCAAATTCGCCACCGCTATGCACGCAAACACCTCCACCACATTCCATCAGACCGGCAGCTTCGCGAAACTTGCAATGATTAGGGCCGAATAAAACCGGAATGCCATATACTGCCGCTTCCGGGGTGTTATGAATTCCCTTACCGAAACCGCCACCCACATACGCCACTTGACCATATCTGTAGATAGAAGAGAGTAAACCGAAACAATCCATGATGATGCAGTCTGCCTCGGCAATAGAAACTTCGTTCGCTTGAGTATAACGCACGCTTTTTCTGGTCAGTTTTTGCTCGATGTCTGTCAAGTGCGATTCGTGAATTTCGTGCGGAGCAATGATGAGCTTCAATTCGGGGTGAGAATTAAAATAAGGTAAAAGAAACGCTTCATCTTGCGGCCAACTGCTGCCTGCCACCAAGCAGATGTCTGAATTCTGACCGGTGTGTATGAATGCTTCTATCAGTGGCAAATCCTTGGCTTGATGGCGAATGCGAAGTACGCGGTCGAAACGAGTATCGCCTGCTACCACGATATGATTTATGCCATGTTTCTCCAAGAGAAGTTTGGAGGCCTCATCTTGCACAAATAAGCGGTCGAAGGTTCGGAGCAGATTCAGATACCACCGTCCGTAGGGCTTGAAAAAAAGTTGGTTGGAACGGAAAATGGCTGAGACCAAAAAAGAAGGGATGGTTCGGCGATGCAATTCCATTAGGAAATTGGGCCACAAATCATACTTCACAAATACAGCCATCGTCGGACAAACCGCGTCCAGAAAATGGCGGGCATTTTTTGCTGTATCAGCCGGCAGATAGGTCACCCAATCGGCTCCCTCGTAATGGCGACGCACCTCGTAACCCGATGGGCTGAAAAAAGTGAGCATAATCTTAACCTCGGGGTATCGGTTGCGGATTTCTTCCATTAGTGGACGCCCTTGCTCAAACTCGCCCAGCGATGAAACATGAACCCACACCACGGGCGCATTGTTGCCCTGCCTTTCGTGGCGGATGCGATCATACAGATGCAAGCGATCTGTATGTCGCCCCTGCACCATCTTTTTGGCTTTGGGGTGGAAAAGTGCAGCTGCTTTGATGCCGGCACCATATATGTGGCCGGCCAAATTGAATATCAGATTCATCCCAATACTTCCACGGCGCGCGCTATGCGACGTAGTGTTTCTTCGCGACCCAATATGGCTATGATATCATACATATGTGGCCCTTTGCCTTCGCCCACAATGGCCAGACGGAAAGCATTCATCACCTTACCCATACCGTATCCTTTGGCTTCCATCCAAGCCTTTACGGTTTCCTCCATCACTTCGGAATTCCACTCCACGGTTTCCAGTATCTTGCCGAGTTCACGCATTTGACTTGCGCTATCGCTCTTCCAACGTTTTTTTACCGTGGCGATATCATATGTATCTGGGGCTTGGAAAAAGAATGCACTTTGCTCCCACAATTCGGGAATCAGGTTGACGCGCTCTTTTACCAAACGCACCACTGCCGTTACTTGAGTAGTATCGGCTTCCACCTGATGTTGCTTCAGGATGGGCATAAACAACTCAGCTACCTTTTGGTCTGCCATTTCCTGAAGGTAATGATGATTGAACCACAAGCCCTTTTCGTAGTCGAATTTGGCACCGCTACGGCTGCATTTTTCTATTTGGAATTTTTCTATCAGTTGCTCCATGCTCATCACCTCTTCTCCATCGCCGGGGTTCCAGCCCAGAAGAGCCAAGAAATTGATGACGGCTTCGGGTAGATAGCCACTCTCGCGGTAGCCACTGCTGATGGTGCCATCGGCAGGATTGTGCCACTTCAATGGGAATACGGGGAAACCGAGTCGGTCGCCATCTCGTTTGCTCAGCTTGCCGTTGCCTTCCGGCTTTAGCAATAGGGAGAGGTGAGCAAATCGGGGCATGGTATCCGCCCAGCCGAATGCCCGATAAAGCAATACGTGCAGCGGAGCACTGGGTAGCCATTCTTCGCCACGAATCACGTGCGTAATTTCCATCAGATGGTCGTCCACGATATTGGCCAGGTGATAAGTGGGCAGGTCGTCGGCACTCTTGTAGAGCACTTTGTCATCGAGTATAGAAGAGTTGATAATCACCTTACCACGAATCATATCGTCTACCTCCACATCTTCGCCCGGCTCCACTTTGAAGCGTACCACATAGCGTTCGCCGCTGTCTATCAGGCGTTTCACCTCTTCTGCCGGCATCGTGAGCGCATTGCGCATCGAGCCGCGTGTGGCGGCATCGTATTGAAAGTTGCCATTTTCTTTGCGCTTGGCTTCCAATTCCTCTGCCGAGTCAAAGGCCACGTAAGCCTTGCCTGCTTCAATCAGCTGCCACACATAGGGACGATAAATATCACGGCGTTCGCTTTGGCGATACGGCCCGTGATTTCCACCCACGCCCACACCTTCGTCAATGTCTATGCCCAGCCAGTGCATAGCCTCGATGATATAATCCTCGGCACCGGGCACAAAGCGATTGCTGTCCGTGTCCTCGATGCGAAGAAGCATGGTGCCACCCATACGGCGGGCAAAAAGATAATTATATAAAGCTGTGCGAACGCCACCGATATGCAGCGGTCCTGTGGGACTGGGGGCAAAGCGCACCCGAACCGATTGTGCCATGTCTATTATATATGATGTTTAGGCTTCAAATTTACAAAGTTTGTTTTGAATTGCATTTGCCCATCTTGTTTTTGTCTGCAGGTCATCGAGTTGTTGTCGTCCGATCCGATAAAACTCAAGAAGCAGAACCCAAACATTTGCTTTGACTCTGCCTCTTGGTTGGGGAGATACCCATCAGTTTATAGATTGGTTAATACCAGACCGATGCTGGGGTAGATAAATGAAATTCCCTTTTTCCCGGAATTGTATGACATGTCTTTAATCCACTTGTTGTCGCCCTTCCATTTGCCCAAATAAGCCGCCTGCAAACTAACGGCTTTTCTGTCGATAATACACAGACCCAGCGTTAACCGATACGAACAGCCCAAACCGGCGGCTTTGATTTTTGATGTGGTCATATTTTCCCACGGACGCACATTGTGAAAAGATTCGATATACCTCTGGGAAAGACTGTTTTTGATAAACCAATCACTCTTTTGCATTCGGTTGGTTGCGGCAAAGGCAAGCCCTGCATACGAAATCTGCTGCCAGTCATAGATGCTAAGATCTTCAATGGAGTTTCGTTTTCAGGAAAACGAAACCTCGACCTCCAATCCATAATTCGAAGGATACGTGCGAAAGGAAATTTTGGGGGATGCTTCTTTGTTTTGTCCGAACAGCGTGGTCGCGGATAGCACTGCGATGAGCAGAACTTTGATGATACGATTTCCTTTCATGC
>CAMFNC010000206.1 GCA_945965245.1 uncultured Porphyromonas sp.
GTTCAAAAAGGTATTCAATCCGGTAATTATTTAGTATTTGGGCATGCTGCCGCAGCTCCTATTCGCATATCCAAAGCTCTTTACGACAACCGAGAACTCTTTCACGATTTGAAAGTATTTCATATGCTTTTCTTCGGAAAAGGATGGCATTTACAACTCGAAATGAAAGCTCATCTGACCCCCATGTTGAATTTCCTGGAAGGTAATTCACGTCCTGGTTATGCCGATAAATGGGTACAGTTCATCCCCTGTCATTTCCATCAAGTACCGCAGATGTTCCGTGATGGTTACTATCCGGTGGATGTGGCCATCATTCAGGTTTCGCTGCCGGATGAAAACGGATATTGTTCATTTGGTATTTCTAACGACTATACCAAGACCGCAGCAGACTGTGCCAAAGTGGTCATTGCAGAAATCAATTGCCGGATGCCTTATATCGGAGGCGATAACTTAATTCATCTCTCCAAAATAGACTATATGGTTTTGGTGGACGAGGATCTGGTGGAAGTGCCGTGCCCTCCTATCGGTGAATTGGAAATGAAAATCGGTCAAAACTGTGCTTCGCTGATTAAAGATGGTGCCACTTTACAGCTGGGGATAGGTGCCATTCCTGATGCAGTATTGCAATGCTTGAAAGACCATAAAAACTTAGGCATACATACCGAAATGTTTACCGATGGAGTGATGCATATGCTTCGTTCCGGTGTGATAAATGGTTCTAAGAAGAACCTCAATCCTGGTAAGGTGGTAACTACGCTGATTTCGGGTAGTAAAGAGTTATATGAGTTTCTCGACCACAATCCTGACATTGAGTTATATCCGGTGGACTATACCAATGATCCATTTATAATCGGACAGCAAGACAATATGGTGTCTATCAATTCTTGTATTGAAATAGACTTGACGGGGCAGGTGGCATCGGAATCCATTGGTTACAATCAATTTAGCGGTACAGGAGGTCAGGTGGACTTCCTGCGTGGAGCATCGCGTTCCAAGGGCGGTATTTCTATCTTGGCGTTCCCTTCTACCGCAAAAAAAGGTACCGAAAGCCGTATCCAACCCATTTTAAAGGAAGGTGCCACGGTGACTACCATGCGCAACGATGTGGACTATATTGTTACGGAATATGGTGTAGCTCGCTTGCGCGGCAAGTCTTTGCGCGAACGTGCTGAGGCTTTGGTGCAGATAGCACACCCAAACTTTCGTCCCATGCTGGAGGAAGCTATACAAAAGCGATTTTATTAAACCATATACATTAACCGATTGATTATGAAAAAATTATTTTTAGGCATTATGGCCTTTTTAGCCGCCGGGGCGGTTTCGTGGGCAGCCGAAAATCCGCTATGGATGCGTTATGCCACCATCTCTCCGGATGGCAGTACCATTGCTTTTTGCTATAAAGGCGATATTTTCACCGTTTCAGTCCAAGGAGGGCGAGCTAACCAAATTACATCTAATCCCGCATACGATACCAATCCGGTATGGAGTCCCGATGGCAAAACATTGGCTTTCGCTTCTGATCGCGAGGGTAGTTTTGATGTTTATACCGTTTCAGCCGAAGGTGGTGTGCCCAATCGGCTTACATTTAGAAGTGGAAGTGAAACACCTCAGGCTTTTTTAGATGCCAAGACTATTCTATTTAAGTCTTATGTGATGCCCGATCGTGAGTTTGATCTCTTTCCCGGTGGCATGTTTCCACAGATTTATCAGATTGATAGTAAGGGAGGCCGTCCCAAGTTGTTTAGCTCGGTAACGATGGAGCAGATGTCGCTGAACGGTGATAAGATTCTGTATACCGATATCAAAGGCTATGAAGACCCTTGGCGCAAGCATGAGGTTGCTTCCGTTAGTCGGGATATTTGGTTGCGGAGTGGCAAAGAGCACTTTACCAAATTGACAGGTTTCCGTGGTGAAGATCGCAATGCCGTATGGGCACCGGATGGCAAGGGATTTTATTATCTCTCTGAGCAGGGTGGCTCTTTCAATGTCTATTATAAATCGGCAGCGACGCCCGAATCATCATCGGTGGCGATAACCAAGTTTGATAAAAATCCTGTGCGTTTCCTCAGCATTTCCAAGCAGGGTAAACTCTGTTTTACTTATGATGGCGAAATCTATACCTGTATGCCGCAGGAGAAACCCCATAAGGTACTTGTGACCATTATCTCCGATAAAGACGAAAATAGTGTGGAATACAGTACTCTGACACGTGGTGCATCATCCACGGCTGTATCGCCCGGAGGCAAGGAAATAGCTTTGGTGCTCCGTGGAGATGTGTTTGTGGCCAATGTGGAGTTTGGTACCACCAAGCGTATTACCAATACACCGGAGCAGGAGCGCAATGTAAGTTTCAGTGCCGATGGACGTAAGTTGGTTTATTCGGCCGAACGTAACGGACAGTGGAATCTGTATATGTCTGAATTGGTTCGCAAAGACGACCCTCTTTTCTGTTATGCTCGCGAAATCAAAGAGGTGCAACTGACCAAAACGGATAAGCCTTCTTTTGAGCCGCAGTTCAGTCCCGATGGCAAAGAGATTGCTTTCCTTGAAAATCGCTCAGCCATCATGGTTTATAATCTGGCTTCGCAGAAGACTCGCCGGGTGATGGATGCCAAATATAACTATTCGTATAGCGATGGCGACCAACACTTCCAATGGAGTCCCGATGGTAAATGGATTATCACGGACTATATAGCCAACGGTGGTTGGAACAATAAGGACTGCGCCATTGTAAAAGCTGATGGCAGCGGCACAATTCATAACCTGACACAAAGCGGCTATACCGATGTAAACGGTGTATGGGTAATGGATGGTAAAGCTGTGATGTTTTATTCTGATCGTGCCGGCTATCGCAGCCATGGTAGTTGGGGAGCTACAGGAGATATTTACTTGATGTTCCTTGACCGTGAGGCTTATGACAACTTCAAACTCAATAAAGAAGAACGCCAGCTCCAAAAGACGATGAAGGAAGAGGTGGAGAAGATTGAGAAAGAGAAGAAGGAAAAGCAATCCGGCAAAGGTGCTAAAAAGGATAAAAAGAAAGACACAGCCAAGAAGGAGGCTCAAAAAGATGCTAAGAAAAAAGATGTAGTGCTCGACCTCGAAGACCGTGACAATCGTATCGTTCGACTGACACGCACATCCGGCAACATCATTGATGCTGCAATCAATAAAGAGGGCACGAAGCTATATTACATAGCACGTTATGAAACTTCTGCCGATTTGTGGGAAAAAGACCTTGTATCTCAGGCCACCAAGATTGTAGTGCCGAGTGTAGGCTATGGTTCTTTGGAGTTTGGCAAAGACGGCAAAACGCTTTTCATTGCTTCACCGATGGGTATGAAAAAATATGAAGGAGGCAAGGTTACTCCTATTGGATTTTCTGCCGCTTTCGAGCATAATGCCGCCAAAGAGCGCGAGTATATTTTCAATCACGCCTGGCAGCAGGTTAAAGACAAGTTTTACGACCCCAAACTACATGGTGTGGATTGGGATTACTACCGCAAGACTTATTCCCGTTTCTTGAGTCATATCAACAATAATCATGATTTCGCAGAAATGCTGAGCGAAATGCTGGGTGAATTGAATGCTTCGCATACTGGAGCACGTTATCGTGGCAAAGGTAATGCACGTCCTACAGCATGTTTTGGAGCCTTCTTCGACCTTAATTATGACGATGACGGCTTGCTGATTACCGAACTGATGATTGGCAGCCCACTTCGTTTTGCCGGCAGTAAAATCAAAGAAGGAATGGTTATCGAACAAATTGATGGCGAACTAATCAAAAAAGGCATGCCGATAGAACTTCTACTCAATGGCAAAGTAGGCAAACGCACACTCATTACCGCTTTGGAACCTAATACAGGAAGAAGGGTAGAGCAGACCGTAAAATTGATTAGCAGTGGTGAGGAACAGGAGTTGCTCTATCGTCGTTGGCTCAAACAGCGTGAAAATATGGTTAGCAAATGGAGCAACGGACGTGTGGGTTACGTGTATGTGCGTTCGATGGATAGCCCCAGTTTTCGTGAAGTGTTCCGTGACCTATTGGGTAAGTATCGCGACTGCGATGCCGTGGTGGTGGATACCCGCTATAACGGTGGAGGCTGGTTGCATGAAGATTTGATTCACCTCTTGAGTGGTAAGGCGTATGCCGAATTTGCCCCTCGTGGCACCTATATCGGCACAGACCCATTTATGCAGTGGACCAAGCCCAGTTGTGTGCTGATGAGCGAAGGCAATTATAGCAATGGTCACGGTTTCCCGTGGGTGTATAAAGAATTAGGCTTGGGTAAACTCATTGGAGCACCCGTACCCGGCACCATGACTGCCGTATGGTGGGAAAACCAAGTGGATCCTTCGTTGGTATTTGGTATTCCTCAAGTGACAGTGCGTGATATGCAGGGCAAGGCTTTGGAAAACGTTGAGTTGAATCCGGATATTTTAGTGCTGAACACTCCTGAGCAGATGATCAAAGGCGAAGATGCACAGCTTAAACGTGCTGTGGATGAAATGCTGAAGGTTATCCCTGCCAAGAAAAAGTAAACGATATTCTGAGAATAGTCTTAAAGGCTGCACATCAATCAAATGATGTGCAGCCTCTTTTTGGGGTGTAAAGTTTTTTATTGCTGTCCAACAAAAGTTTTTTGAGGGTGTGATAAAAGTTAAGGGCTGACTTCATTTTGTGAAATCAGCCCTTAATGCAGAGCACGATATCAAGAGCTTTGACACTTGGAATCATCTATTTTTTTGCGCAGACTGAATAGTATTTCCAAACCACCAGTTTGCCGATTCTTAGCAGAAATTTCGCCACCATGTAATAACACTGCATTCTTGACAATGGATAGTCCCAAGCCCGAACCTCCGGCATCCCGACCTCGGGCATTGTCCACGCGATAAAAGCGTTCGAATAGGCGAGATAACGCTTCCGGGTTTACCCCGGAGCCATTATCGGAAAAAGAGAAAAAATGATAATTATCATCTTCCATTGAGTGCTCCACTATTACTTGTGCACCCCTTCCTGCATATCGGATGCTGTTTTCTGTCAGATTTCTGAAAATAGCATATAATAGCGAAGCATTCGCTTCCATTACCACATCTTGGGGGATACGGTTATGTAATTGTATCTCGGCATCATCCAACTGCTGCTTCAAATCTTTTTTTACCTCTTCCATTATCGAACCGATGTCACATTCGGATTTGGGATAGAGATTAGCTGCCTCCTCTATTTTATTGATGGTAGATACATCCGAAATCAACTCTGTAAGCCTCAATAGTTGCATATAAGAACGCTCAAGAAAGAATTGTTGCTTATCCGGCGAGATATCTTTCTTTTCCAATAACGTTTCTATATATCCACGGATGCAACTGACCGGCGTGCGCAATTCGTGTGCTATATTACCGGTCATTTCATGCTTGATGCGTCGCTCCTCTTCTGATATGGTAATATCTGCTATCACTATCTCATAACTGCCATCGGGAAATACTTGTGCGCGAAGCATATAAGTGGAGCCGTTTTTGCTAAGTTTGTATTTTAAGGTGGAATTACGCCCCTCCTCTTTCTTTTTCTCTGCAAAAGCTCTCAGTGTTTCAAATTCTTGACATTTCAGAACCTCTTCATCCATGATAAAAACAGAACTGTCATTAAACGAATTCATCATACGAATAAAGTGGCTGTTGGTATAAATAAACTTATCATTCTTGTCCAAAAAAGCCACCCCATTATCCGAAAAAGCAAAGTGTTGTAGTAATTTTTTACGCTCAGCTTCCATTCGCTTGCGACTCTGATTCAACTCAAAATAAGAAACTGCCACTTCACGACCAATATCTCCCATTCGGGTATGTGGAAAATCAACACTCTGATACAACTCCGGCGATGTGCGTGCCTTGATGATAAAATTTTTGATAATATCCATGTCTTTGCCCAGCATATTTCTGAAAAGCAAAATGAGCAACAAGCAAATCAAAACCGATACAATGAATATATATAAAAAATAAGAATCCGAACCGGTCAAATAAGATTGATACTCCATCGGAATGGCTATGCGAATCAAGTATTTATTGTCGAACTTTCGACAAAAGTAAAAGAGTTCTTTGTTTAGCGAAGAGCTATATCGCGTCTTCATCCCCACTCGATTGGCCAAGGCTGCCTGCACTTCCGGACGAAGCAAATGGTTCTCCTTCATGTGCGTGGAGTCTTTTATTTCGTTGTCATAAAGCATCCGACCATCCAAAGATATGATACTGATACGTGTAAAGTCCGGAAACATTTGCGATACGGAATTCAAATTCATTCCATTTTGGGAGATATAGCGATCTAACATCCCAGCATTTTCGCTTACATAATATTGCAAGTTGCGCATACGAATATTCCGCTCTTCTTTCTGCTGAATCCCAAAGAGTGTGCCTTCCACCAATATTATCAATATACTTAGGTAAACAAAGAAATATTTGATAAAATTATCTCTGAAAACGCCTTTCATGTTTTTCATATTATTCCTCCATCATGCAGTAGCCATACCCGGAACGATTAACGATATTCAGATGGCTGCCAACTATTTTCTTTCGCAAACGAGTAATATGAACATCTACAGTTCGTTCCATCACAAAATTATTGTATCTCCATACGCGATTTAAAATTTCGGTACGCGAAAAAACTCTTTCCGGCTCTGAAGAGAGTAATTTCAAGATTTCAAATTCTTTTTTGGTCAAAACCATCGGCTCATTGCCAATCATCGCCTGCTGTTTTCTGAAATCAATGGTCAGATTACCCCAAATAAAGGTTTCAGCATTATCGGAAGATATTGATCTTGGCACTTTCGATTGAGATGCTTCTACACGGTTAAGCACAGCACGGATACGCGCCTGTAATTCCTTGACAGAAAACGGCTTAGTAACATAATCATCAGCTCCGAGACTAAACCCCGTGAGCAGGTCATTCTCGGCATCTTTGGCGGTCAAAAAAATAATCGGGGGAATTGCCTTATCGGTTGGCTTCTGTCGGCGGAGTTGTTCAGCCAATCTAAATCCGGATATCCCCGGCATCATCACATCCAGTAAGATAATATCGAAGCTGTATGGGTCTGTTATGCGCAACATTTCTTCGGCACATGATGCCGCCGTAACCTCATAATCTTCGCTTTCCAAATTAAATGTTAATATTTCTCGCAGATCTGCTTCATCATCCACTACAAGAACTCGTTTTGCCTTGGGCCGTACCATATTCAAATCAAATTGATTACCCAAAGTTCCCTAAATATTGTTAAATATCGGTTAATCTAACCGATTCTTATCAATGCTTTAAAGCTGTCAGAATGGCGCGAGCTGCGCGATGACTGCAAGGATCAGCCCCCAGCAAATCTTGTAACGAGCGATAGCCTTCCAACATGGCATTACGATCGGAACCGCCCGGCAAAATCCGGCGGAGTTGCTCTGCTATCCGTTCGGAAGTAACTTGGTGAGCCAGTAACTCCGGCACAATTGCTTTGCCGGCTATCAGATTGACCAATGAAAAAAAGCGTATGGGGAATAGATACTTGAACCCCCAATAGATAATACGATTGCCTCCGGAGCGATAACAAACCACCTGGGGCACATTCAAAAGTGCAGTTTCCAGCGTGGCTGTACCCGAAGTTACCAACGCGGCCGAACTTTGTTCCAAAAGCGAATATGTTTTTCCGAATACAACTTCGACCTCTTTACCCAGCAATATCGGTTCATAGTCCCTGCGCTCCAATCCGGGAGCACCGGCTATCACTGGGCGATAATCAGGAAATTGCGCCACTGCCTCCAACATAGCGGGAAGATTACCCAAGATCTCCTGCCTGCGGCTGCCCGACAACAAGGCAATAATCGGTCGGTCATCGGATATTACAGCCGTATCCGCCGGATGAGTGGCACGATGTTGCAGCACGGCATCCACACATGGATTGCCCACAAATTCAGATTGGAGGCAATACTGTCTGAAAAATTCCACCTCAAAGGGCAGAATACAGAGCAGCAAATCAATATATCGCTTCATGGTGCGTATGCGCCATTTCTTCCACGCCCAGACCTTGGGAGCTATGTAATAGTGAATGGGGATACCCTGCGCATGGGCATACGGCATGATATACTTGAAGTTGAAAGAACCGAAGTCCACTGGAATAACCACATCGGGGCAAAATTCGCTCATGGCATGCTGCAAACGATGACCGGCTCGTGCAAACTCCGGTAAATGTTTGAGCACCGGCATAATGCCCATATAGGCCAATGAACTGTAATGTATCAAAGGTTCATTGCCGGCCACGGCTGCCATCAAATTACCGCCCATGAATCGGAATTCCGCCTCCGAATCTTGTTTACGGAGTGCTTTCATCAAATTCGATGCGTGTAAATCTCCGGATGCTTCACCGGCAATCAAAAAGTATTTCATCGGTCTATCCGAATGTCTGAGCCACGTGGTCGGACAACTTGTCCAGATAAGAATAGTCCGTCAAATCTATTTGCACCGGTGCGAGGGTCATATATCCCTCTTCCAGAGCTTCCATATCTCCAATTTGACCGGGAGTTTTATTGATTTGATGCCCCTGCATCCAATAGACTTTGGCACCACGGGGATTAATGCTCTCCATAAATTCATCCACGAAACGCCCGTTAGTCAGCGGACAAACTTTCAATCCTTTGGGTTGGCTCGGCGGCACATTGAGCGAAAGAAGCGTATTGGCCGGCAATCCTTTTTCCAAAATCATCTTGGCCACCTTATAAGCCGTCTGAGCGGCGTATCGGGTTTCGATGATTTCACTATGGTCATTCACCGAAACAGCCAAAGACGGTATTTCCGCTATCGTGCCTTCGATAGCCACACCCAATGTACCTGAATAAAGCACACAGATACCATCATTTCTGCCATGATTGATACCCCCCACCACCAAATCCGGTTTGCGGTCGGCAAAAATCGTATTCAAAGCCAACTTCACACAATCGGCGGGCGTACCGCTGGAGCTATATACGGTCAAGCCTTCCTCCTGTTTTCTTAACTTGAGCGTAATGGGATTTACCGATGTAATGGCGGAAGAAAAACCCGAGCGTGGTCCATCCGGTGCCACCACCGTGATATTGCCCAAAGGCTTCAGAACCTGCATCAGGTCTTGCACTCCCTGCGCCCTGAAGCCGTCATCATTAGAAATCAATATTTCGTATCTCGTATCTGTCATAATAAGTAAAATAGTAATGAAACAAAATAAGGAGGCTGTGTCGAAACTCTGGTTTCGGTGCAGCCTCTTGAGTTGTATCAGAAAGGGATGAAGGGTGAAAGGAGTACATTATAGTATATGACCGAACCCGAACTTCGAAAGCAACGAAGCGGTTCGCCCTTTATGCCCCAACTCACACTCCGTAGCTTGTTACTCCGCATCCTCGGGAATAATTTTATCCAAGCGAACGATATATTTAAGAGTAGAATAAGGCGGAATGGCACGATTGGTCGGATCGGCACCATATCCCAGATACCAAGGGATAACCACTTCCACTTCGTCACCCTCCACCATGTGAATTAGAGCAATGCGCATGCCCGGTATCAAAGCATCCGTGCCGCGTGCAATGGAAAAACGAGCGGGGGTCTCGCTGGAGTAATTCTCCTGAGCCAATATATCGGCAAAGGTATCACCATTGAGTTTCATGATATAAAACTTATAGTGCATATCCACACGGCTGGTGGCTATCGGTTTAACCTTGCCCGTGCCATGGTTCAGCCATTTGGCATAAACGTATTTATCGCCAAACAAACCCTCCATGGTCAGTGGCTGATAAGTTTTGTCTTCTTTTATTCGGCGGATAATAGTATCGCTATTCATGTGATTTTGTTCCGTGGAATCAGTTTTCTCGTTGCACGAAATCAGAGATACCCCCACTGCCGTCAATAGAAGCAAGTATGCTATTATTTTCTTCATAAATGAAAGTGTGCTATTATTTATTTGATTTTTCGGAGTAGGCTGCGCATCGAAACGGCGTCAGCAATCTTGTCACGCAAAGCACTGATGGGCAGACGCTCCTGCTCCATGCTATCGCGGTGGCGAATTGTTACCGTGTTGTCTTCGAGAGTCTGATGATCCACCGTGATGCAGAATGGTGTACCGATGGCATCCTGACGGCGGTAACGTTTGCCGATGGAGTCTTTTTCATCAATCTGACAAGAGAAGTCAAAGCAAAGCTCTTGCATGATTTCTTCTGCCTTTTCGGGCAAACCGTCTTTGCGAACCAATGGCAGTACAGCCAATTTGACAGGAGCCAGAGCGGCAGGCAGACGGAGCACCACACGGGTTTCGCCGTTTGGCGTAACCTCTTCTGCATAAGAGCCGCAAATCAGACTGAGGAACAAACGATCCACCCCGATGGAGGTTTCGATTACATACGGTGTATAGCTTTCGCCCAATTCGGGATCGAAGTATTGCATCTTCTTACCGCTGAATTCTTCATGACGCTTCAGGTCAAAGTCTGTGCGACTGTGTATGCCCTCTACTTCCTTGAAGCCGAAAGGCATCTTGAACTCAATGTCCGTGGCGGCATTGGCATAGTGAGCCAACTTTTCATGGTCATGATAGCGATAGTTTTCATCCCCCAAACCAAGTGCCATGTGCCAATCCAAGCGCATCTTCTTCCAATATTCAAACCATTTCAATTCCTCTCCGGGGCGCACAAAGAACTGCATCTCCATTTGCTCGAATTCGCGCATCCGGAAGATGAATTGGCGTGCCACAATCTCGTTGCGGAAAGCCTTACCAATCTGCGCAATACCGAAAGGCACCTTCATACGACCGGTTTTCTGCACATTCAGGAAATTCACAAAAATCCCCTGTGCCGTTTCAGGACGCAGATAAACTTTCATTGCCGAATCGCTGGTACTGCCCATTTCTGTGGCAAACATCAGATTGAATTGGCGCACTTCTGTCCAATTACGTGTTCCGCTGATGGGACATACAATTTCGCAGTCGATGATCAGATTACGCAGAGCCTCAAAATCCGAATTGCCCATAGCTTCAGTAAAGCGTTGATGAATTTCATCGTATTTGGCCTGATATTCCAACACACGGCCATTGGTTTGGCGAAATTGCACTTCGTCAAAAGCCTCGCCAAAGCGTTTGCTGGCTTTGGCAATTTCTTTATCAATCTTTTCTTCGATTTTGGCCAAATGATCCTCTATCAGCACATCGGCACGATAGCGTTTCTTGGAATCCTTATTGTCAATCAAAGGGTCATTAAAGGCATCCACATGTCCGGAAGCCTTCCAGATTTTGGGATGCATGAAGATGGCAGAATCAATGCCCACCACATTGCGATGGAGCATGGTCATGGCTTGCCACCAATAGGTTTTGATATTGTTTTTCAGTTCCGAACCATACTGACCATAGTCATATACAGCTGCCAAACCATCATAAATTTCAGAGGAGGGGAATACATATCCGTACTCTTTGCAGTGGGATACGATTTTTTTGAATAGGTCTTCTTGTTGAGCCATGAAATTTTATTCTTAATACAAAGTCATTAAACTTACTTACAATA
>CAMFNC010000207.1 GCA_945965245.1 uncultured Porphyromonas sp.
TGATTACTCCGGCAATGGCAGAGGAACCGAAGAGGGCAGAGCCGCCTCCACGAACCACTTCCACGCGCTCTATCATGTTGGCCGGTATTTGCTCCAAACCATATACACCGGCCAATGAACTCATCACGGGGCGGCTGTCAATCAGAATTTGGGTGAAGTGACCATCCAGACCATTGATGCGCACTTGATTGAAACCGCAATTCTGGCAGTTGTTTTCTACGCGCACACCGGGCTGGAATACCAATCCTTGAGCCAGGTTGTTGGCATTGGCATTGATGAATATCTTATTGTCCAATACATTGACCAAGGTGGGAGCCACACGGCGTATGGTCTGTTCGCGGTTGGAAGTTACAACCACCTCTTCGAGGTCGAATTCATCCGGTTCTACCTCGAAGTTTACTTCAGAAACCTGATTGGTTTTGACAGTGATGGTTTTTTCCTGAGCGATGTAGCCGATGCCGGATACACGCAGTGTGATTTTGCCGGGTTTGAGATTAGAAAAATAGAAGTGTCCGCTGGAACCGGTGGTGGTGCCGATGCGTGTGCCTTTGATAGTGATGGACATACCTGGAAGATGTTCGCCGGTTTTCGCATCGACCACGTGACCGAATACATTGGCATCGGAAGGGGTTTTGAATGGAACAGGCTCAAAGGTTTTAGCACTGATGAATGTGATGGAGATAAACATCGCACTCAATAAGAGTAGAAGTTTCTTCATTTTGTTTGTTAGAAATTAGTGAATGATAACCCATCGGAGGGTTTGGTATAAATTTTTCCGTGCAAAGGTATGGTTTGCATTCCCCTTATGGATGTTTATATATCGAAAAAAAATAGATTTAATCGCTAAATACCCACTTATAGGTATGAAAAAAACAGGGCTGCTACCCTATTATAGGTAGTAGTCCTGCCGGTGAAATAAGAGATGCTTTTTATTACCAACCGCTGGTGGCTCCACCGCCTCCGGTGCTTCCACCACCGAAACCACCACCACCGAAGCCGCCTCCGCTTTCGCCAAAGCCGCCTCCTCCGCGACCGCCGAGAAATGATCCGAAACCTAAGGCTGCCAATAGAAGAGTACCGATAACGGCGTCACCAGTGGTGCCTTCGCTAGGCGGATGAGGTCTGTCGTGATTTTCGGTGTATCCACAGTGTTGGCAGGTTAGCTCGGCACGTGCGTAGGCTCTGCCGTTCTTCATCACGGTTTTGGGGTGATTGACGAGCGTGCGGTATTGGCATTGCGGACAGATACCAAATCCGGATGCAGGATAATCCACAGCAGTTACCTCGCGGTAGTTACAGGAGCTGCATGCATAGATTTGATGTTTGCGCGAACCAAAATGGCTCTCTAATATTTCTCCTCCGCTGAGGGTGGAGATAGCTTCTCGAGTCATATGCACCGGCTGCACGGCATGTCTGCTGCATTGAGGACACAGGGTCATGCCATGACGCAGTTTGCTCAAAAACAGATTGTGGATGAAAAGCAATAGCAAAGCACCCGGCAGGAAGATGATGAAGAAAAGTGCCGGAATGCCTTTGCGTCCCTCTTTGAACGCATTGTAGGCAGCGGCGCGAGTCTTTTGGTTACGTTGCACCATGTTGTAGTTACCCATCATCAAGATGAAAAGCCAAATGGTAACAAAGCCCATAAAGCCCACATAAAGCTCCAGCATGGAACTCAAGGGAATCAGTTCCAGAGAACCATCGGTACGTTGGCTTTTGAGTTCTGTGCCGCTGAGTTTTTTCTGCACAGCTTCCACCATGGCCAGTACTCCGCCATCGTAATCGCCATTGCGGAAATAGGGATTGAGGTATTCCTGTTGTAATTGGTACACTGTAGCATCGGGCAAATTGCCCTCCAGACCATATCCCACATCGAAGCGTGACTTTCGGATATCCATTACGATGGTTAGCAAAAGCCCTGTGTTCCGCTCTTTGTTTCCCAACCCCCACATACGAAACAGCTCCACACCGAAGTCTTCGATGGAGCGGTCGCCGATGGAGGGTACCAGCACGACCACGAATTCCACATCGAAAGAGTCGCGTATGGCTTCCAATCGGCTATTCAGCTGCTCCACGGTTTCGTCTTGGAGGATATGTTCGGGGTCACTCACATACTCACGGGCATGGAGCACCTGCACATTCGGCACTTTTTCGGGGGTGTATGCCGTTTGTGCGCATAGAGGTAAACCCATGCACAGCAACCATAAGGCCAGAGTGAACCTGAATTTGTGACCGGTTTGTTTCATCGCAACTCCGGTTTGTATCCCAAGATGAATTAAAATTTTACTTGTGGTGCCTGCTCCGAACCTTTTGCTGCTTCGAAGTACGGACGAGCATCGAAGTGGAAAATGCCGGCCACAATGTTGGTGGGGAATCGGCGAATTTGGGTGTTGTATTCTTTGGCAATGTTGTTGAAGTCCATACGCGCCACGGCAATGCGATTTTCCGTTCCCTCCAATTGTGCCTGCAGTTGCCGGAAGTTTTCATTGGCTTTCAGGTCGGGATAACGTTCTACCACTACCATCAAGCGCGAAAGAGCCTGACTCAATTGATCTTGAGTGGCTTGAAATTGAGCCATATTTTCTGCATTCAGTCGGGTGGGGTCGATGGTGGTTTGGGTGGCCTTGCTGCGGGCTTCGATTACGCCTTCCAAGGTTTCACGTTCGTGAGCGGCATAGCCTTTTACGGTTTCCACCAAATTGGGGATAAGGTCTGCACGGCGTTGATATTGATTTTCTACCTGACTCCATGCCGTATTTACTTTTTCTTGAGAGGTAACCATTCCGTTGTATTTGCCGGTTACCCATCCTACTAAAACCAATACCACC
>CAMFNC010000208.1 GCA_945965245.1 uncultured Porphyromonas sp.
GTATTGATAAGAGCTTCTAATAGAGGTGTTTACAGGATTTTGACAATGAAACGTTATATCAGAATTATTTCCATCTTCTGCTGTTGGATTGTGTGCGGCGGATGTATGTCCCTATGGGCACAAACGCCCGATGATGATGCCGCCATCCCCCGATATGAAATTATCGGTACGGACACGCTGGAGTATATCCGGCTGCACACTATCGTGGTAACCCCCAAAGGGAAAAGAAAATATCCAGAACGCCCACTGACCACAGCCGAGCGAAGAGAATTGTGGCGCATGATACGTGATATCAGAAAGACACTGCCCATAGCCAAGGAATTGACACGTGCGCTGATAGAGACATACGAATACATTGAAACCCTCCCCAATGACAAGGCGCGTGAGCGACATCTCAAGCTGCTGGAAAGTTCGCTCAAGGAGCAATACGAACCGCAGATGCGAGATTTGACGTTGAGGCAGGGCAAGATGCTCATCAAACTGGTAGCACGCCAAGCCAATCAAAGCAGTTATAAGATAGTGAAAGCCTTTTTTGGAGGGTGGAAAGCCTTTTGGTGGAATGGCTTTGCCAATTTGTTCGGAGCCAGTCTGAAGACTGACTATGACCCCCGGTATAACAAGATGGATGCTCTCACCGAGCGAATTGTCCGTCTGATAGAAGACCAACGATTATAAAGAAAAGTGAGTTTGATAAAAGTTCAACATGTTTTTAGGATTAAATGCCCTTTTTTGAGGGGCAGCCGGACAAAGCCCGGCGGGACGGTATCGGGTCGGCTACTGTGGTCTGCGCCATGCCTTGCGCCACATACCACTTCCGTCACATTTGCCTTTCGGGCTTCATGTGCCACCTTCTCCCAAGGAGGATTTTGCTTATGTCCGAAACGTGCGCACCTATCCTCTTTGTATAGAACTCACGTTAAAGAAAAAAAACGATTTGATTTACCATTCCATGATAAAATCCATTTAAATAAAACCGCATGAAACTAATCCAAATCCTTTCGGCTGCTGCACTTTGCAGCATGGCTCTACCCATGAGCGCACAGCGGCTGGTTAATCCGCAAGTCTATGGCCCTGCTCAGATGCCCAAAATGTTGATGATAGACAGTGTGAATGTCGCCAACAAAAAATGGGACCTTAAGGAGCTGCTTAAAGCTCCTGTATTCGTGGCTCAAACGCATGCCGAAGCCGCCCAACCTCAGGCCGACGGCTTCTATACACTGGCTGCCACACCAAAAGATGCTGCCCCGAAATCCATTGTCTATACATTCGATTTCGAGAACGATAAGTATCGCAAAGGTGATTTGTGCCTCTTTGGTCGCGGACGCTTTGCCCTCTTCGTGGATGAAAAATTTACCCAAACGGCCGAAAAAACCGACTCTCTTTCTATGGCCAAGGCTGCTCTGAAATATGCCGTAACCATGCCGGTCGGACAAAAGCGCATTGCTGTTAGGATGCTTTCGCTTCCCGGTGACACTGTTTCTTCGTTTCGCCTGGTTTTCGTGCCCAAAGGGTCTAAAGAGGATGAGGCTCTGAAGGCCGAAGCCTCTGTATGCGTCAAATCGGAAAAGTATCTGACGATGTATGAAATGATGAACGGACGTTTCTTGTCATCTGTTTCCACATCGCCGGATGGTCGGTTTGTTTTGGTCAAATACAATGATATCAATGGTACCAAAACGGATAGATACACCCAACTGCGCAATTCCGACGGCAAAGTCTTGCAAGACGGTTATGAACTGGGCAGCTGGAGCTGGATGCAGAACCGCAATGCTACTTTGTATCGCGTGGTTACCGAAGCCGGGAAATACAATTTGGTTACCAAAGATGTGGCTACGGGCAAAGAAACGGTGGAGTTGAAAAATCTACCTCGATCCGGTATGACTTTTACGCCCAATATGGATGCAGCTTTCTACTACGAATTTGACAGAGGACCTGCCAAGGATGCCAAGGTAATTCGCCGTTTGGGTCCGGAGGATCGTCAGGGTGGGGCACGTGATCGCAAAAACCTATATAAATATGATACCGCTACCGGTGTTTCTCTGCCCATTACTTATGGCAAACACAATGTGAGTATGCTGGATATCAATGAAGATGGTTCCAAAATACTTATTGGTATATATGAAACCAATTGGTCCGAATTCCCTTACCATTTTGCCGATTTGCTGCAATACGATGTGGCCACAGGGCAGGTGGATACTTTGCTAACCAAACAGATTGATGTGGATAATGTGATGTATATCCCACGTCATAAAGGTGAACTTTTGATAGTCGGCTCTGCCAATGCTTTTAACGGAATAGGGAAAACTTTGCCCGCCGACCAACCTGCCAATTCGTATGAAAAGCAACTTTTCCTCTTCAATATGCAAACCAAGCAAGTTAAGCCATTGACCAAAGATTTCAATCCTCATGTGGATTATGGTCAATTTGACTTGCGTGGCGATGCCTTTATCTTCCGCGCCGACAATGGTTCGCGCAAATCACTCTACCGTCTTGATTTGAAGAGTCACCGTATTACTCCCATCCCCGTGCGCGAAGATGTAGTGCGCAGTTTCTCCGTGGCCGAAAAGACCGGTCAGATTTGGTACAATGGTCAGAGTGTGGCCAATGCCGACAGACTATATACCATCAAAGGCAATAAGCAAAAAATGGTATGGGACCTCTCTGCCGAAAAGCTCAAAGGCGTAAATATCGGCTCGGCACACGACTGGAATTATACTGCTCCCGATGGCACCGTGGTGGAGGGTTGGTATTATCTGCCTCCTCACTTCGACCCTGCCAAAAAGTATCCGATGCTGGTATATTATTATGGCGGCACTACACCCACCCAGCGCACACTGGAAGGCACATACAGTCTAGCCATGTTTGCCGCTCAGGGCTATGTGGTTTATACGCTCAATCCCAGCGGTACTTATGGCTATGGTCAGGAGTTTGCCGCCCGTCACCTCAATGCCTGGGGCGATCGCACGGCAGATGAAATTATCGGAGCCACCAAGGAATTTGCCCGCACACACGATTTTGTCAATGCCAAGAAGATTGGCTGTTTCGGTGCCAGCTATGGTGGCTTTATGACGCAATACTTGCAAACAAAGACGGATATATTTGCCGCTGCCATTAGCCATGCCGGTATCAGCTCCATCAGTAATTATTGGGGTAGCGGTTATTGGGGCATGGGCTACAATGCCGTGGCAGCCTATAAGAGCTATCCGTGGAATAACCCCAATTTGTACGTAAAGCATAGCCCGCTTTTCAATGCCGATAAAATTCACACTCCGTTGCTCTTATTGCATGGCTCTGCCGATACCAATGTGCCCACGGCCGAAAGTGTGAATATGTATAATGCTCTCAAGGTGCTGGGGCGGACGGTGGAATTTATCGAGTTTACCACCCAAGACCACTTCATTCTGGAGCATGACCGCAAAATCACGTGGCTCAATAGCATGTATGCGTGGTTTGCAAAATGGTTGCAAGACAATCCCGAATGGTGGGATGAGATGTATCCCCAAACAGCTTTGTAGCTATTCCGCTTCTTAATACCTAACAAACACTCCGATGGTCATGAGCTGTCGGAGTGTTTGTTATTTGAAGGAAAAAAGAGAGCAAAATGTTTTGGAGGGGTGAACTTTTCGAATACTCGTAGAGAATAATATTTTTTTCTTGTCGATTGTATGTCCGTTTTGAGCGTATTTTCGTGAAAACTATTACTTTTGCACAAAATGAAGTTAAATGTGCAATTTATGCAACTATAATATATGATAGAAAAGAATCTGATAGAAATTTATGAGAGTAGTTTTCGTAATCATTGGGATAAAATGGCTTTGTCTGATTACGGTGGTAAAAAACAGTATACTTATGCCGAATTGGCTCGGCGCATTGCTCTTTGGCATTTGATGTTCAAGGAGATGGGATTAGAGCCGGGAGACAAGGTGGCTTTAATGGGCAAAGATAATGCCGATTGGTGTGTGGTATTTATGTCCATTCTGACTTATGGTACAGTGTTGGTGCCCATTCTGCCGGATTTCTCGCCGATAGATACTCAGACGATAGTGGAGCATTCTGATAGCAAGGCTATTTTCATTGCAGACAATTTTTGGGCTAAACTTGAGCCGGAGAAATTTGGCTTGTTGCAGTATGTCATTGGACTGAATTCCGGTAAAGTGCTGTGGGAAAAGTCCGGTGATGGAAGGATAGCCGATGCTGTATTGCGAAAAGAAGATATTTTTTCTGCGGCATATCCCCAAGGGTTTAAGGTGGAGGATGTTCGCTACCATCATACTTCGAATAGCGATATGGTTTTGCTGAACTATACTTCGGGCACAACCGGATTTAGTAAGGGCGTGATGCTTACGGGCAACAATCTTGCCGGTAATATCGTATTTGCTCAAACTAAAAAAATATTGCTGCCCGGAGAAGATATTCTTTGTTTCTTGCCGTTGGCACATGCTTATAGCTGCACTTTCAATCTGTTCTTGGCCATGGCTCAAGGGGCACATCTCCATCTTTTGGGACGCATTCCTGCCCCTTCTGTATTACTCAAAGCCTTTGCTGATGTCAAACCTAGATTAATTCTCAGTGTGCCGCTGGTATTGGAGCGTATCTATAGAGATATCATTGCCCCCAAACTGAATAAACCGGTTGTGAAAACGCTGATGAAAATACCTTTTGTCAAACGATTGATTTTGAGCAAAATCCGTAAAGCCTTGGATAAAGGATTGGGAGATAACTTCCGCGAAGTGATTATTGGAGGTGCTGCCATGAATGACGAGGTGGCTCGTTTTCTCAAGAAAATAGGTTTTCATTTCACCATTGGTTATGGAATGACCGAATGTGCCCCGTTGATTTCTTACGTTCCGTGGCGTGAGTGGCGTATTGGCTCTTGTGGTCGTCCTTTGGATGGTTATATGGAGGCACGTATTGATTATACCGGTTATGAAGGACAGGAGAGCGGCGAAATACAAGTGCGCGGAGAAAATGTATGCCTGGGCTATTTCAAGAAACCCGAACTTATCGATGAACTCTTTACATCCGATGGTTGGATGCATACGGGTGACTTGGGCACGATGGATAAGGATGGATTTATCTATATCAAGGGTCGCTCCAAAGCCATGCTGTTGAGTGCTAATGGACAGAATATTTTCCCCGAAACCATAGAGTCAAAACTCAATATGTGTCCGCTGGTGTTGGAATCCTTGGTTATATCGGATCACAAGCGATTGGTTGCTTTGGTCGTGCCCAATGAAGATGCCATCAAAAAACAGGGTCTTACTCCTGAAGCCGGTTGGGCGGAAATCGAGGCTTTTCGTGATGTCCTGAACGAGCAATTGGGTTCGTATGAAAAGGTGGTTCGCTTTGAGCGTCAGGAAGAACCATTTGTGAAAACGCCCAAGCAGAGTATCAAACGCTTCCTCTATACACGCAAGGAGGATTGATATTTTTAATGAGGGTTATTGCACACAATGAGGGTAAGCTGCGATTTCAGGCAGAGGCTTACCCTCTTTTCGTATCGTATAGTTGTGAGCCGAAAGGATGGTTTTTAGTACCTTTGCCTAAGTAACGGTTCTTTACAAATCCATTACTCCTTTACTTCCGGCAACTAATTACCACTTCAGGTTGTTTACATGGGAGAAATAAAATATTAAAATCAGTCAATAACAGACATGGCAAAGGAAAATACTCCGCAACAAAATAATAAGGGAAATCGCAAACCGCTTCGTTTTAACGAGATGTGGATTTATGGCATTATTCTACTGGTGCTTACGGCAATGATGCTGTGGGATGGCAATGGTGGCATATCCAAGAAAATGAGCTGGAATGAGTTTCAGCAAGTGGCTGTGCAGGATGCTTTCGATAAGATGGTAGTCAATCGCGATCGAAAAACGGTGGTGGCCGAGGTGAAACCTTCTATGGTGGATTTGGTTTTCAAAACCGGTGAAATACCTCAGTCGCGCCGCAATGCTGCCGAGGTTTTCAAGATTACCACGCAAATCCCTTCGGTGGATAAGTTTTCCGATTTTTATGACCAAAACAAGATTGCGGCCCAGGTTACTTACGAAAACGAACGCTTCAACCTTTGGAATATCATGTTGGGATTTGGACCATTTTTATTGCTAATCCTATTCTGGATATGGATGACCAAGCGTATGAATGGCGGAGCTTCTGGCGGTTCCGGTGGCGGCGGTATCTTCAGTGTGGGTAAGAGCCGTGCGCAGTTGTATGATAAGAAGAAAGTACACGTTACATTCGATAATGTGGCCGGTTTGCATGAAGCCAAGGAAGAAGTGGAAGAAATCGTACACTTCCTCAAAAATCCTGATAAATATACCAAGCTGGGGGGTAAAATTCCCAAGGGTGCATTGCTGGTGGGACCTCCGGGTACCGGTAAAACCTTGTTGGCCAAAGCGGTGGCCGGTGAAGCCCATGTGCCGTTTTTCTCACTTTCCGGTTCTGATTTTGTGGAGATGTTTGT
>CAMFNC010000209.1 GCA_945965245.1 uncultured Porphyromonas sp.
CGCTCGGAGTCGGTCAAATGTCTCGACATAATTACTGTTCTTTGGACCTCTCCGACGGGCAACTTTTCAGGACGCGTCACTTGTCCTCCACTGTTTGCCGACTCTATATCACATCTTCTTGTATTGAATTCATGTTAAAATCAGATCTTGCTTGATTAATACAATTGATTTGACAAAATAATACAAGCAATTGGGTGGAGAAATGGATAGATTTGTCTGCATAAAACATTCGGACAAATCTGAATGTATTTTCTTAAACCTTAGAAAATTAACAGAACATGGGACTATTTGGTAAAATCAAAGAAAAAGCCTTCAATGAGTTTATAGACATCATTGAATGGACGGACGATACGTCAGACACCATGATTTGGCGGTTTCCGCGTTATCAATCTGAAATCAAGAACGGTGCACAACTCACGGTGCGCGAGACTCAAGTGGCTGTATTGGTAAACGAAGGTCAGTTTGCCGATGTTTATCAGCCGGGGCGTTATCAGCTTACAACGCAAAATATGCCCATCTTAACCACATTGAAAGGATGGAAATACGGATTTAACTCCCCCTTTAAGGTGGATGTGTATTTTGTCAATACTAAACAATTCTTAAATCTTCGTTGGGGTACGGCCAATCCCATCATGATGCGCGACCCTGAATTCGGACCTATCCGCATTCGTGCCTTTGGCTCATACTGCTTTAAGATAGAACCCGACCCTATTAAATTTATTCGCAATGTGGCCGGTACAGATGGCAATTTTACTACCGAAAGCATCAGTGAGCAGCTCAGAAATTTTGTGATTACTCAGTTTACCGATTATCTGGCAGAATCCAAAATCGCTGCTTTGGATATGGCAGCCAATCTGAACGAGTTTTCCGCCAATCTGACTCAGGCATTGAAAGGCGACTTCTCCGAATATGGTATTGAATTGACCAAGTTCTTAGTGGAGAATATCTCGCTGCCGGAGGCTGTGGAAGAAGCTTTGGATCGCAGAACCAGTATGGGTGTGATCGGCAATATGGGTGCTTATACACAGATGCAGTTTGCCGATTCGCTCAAGATAGCAGCCGAAAATGGTGGTGGCGGTTCACCTGCCGGTGACGCCATGGGCATGGGTATGGGATTTGCCATGGCCGGTCAGATGGCCAACCAAATGGCCAATCCGCAAAACCAGCAGTACAACGGTGCCCCCAATGCGCAGATGCAAGGAGCCGCCGTTCCGCCTCCCATGCCGGGTCAGACGATGTATCATATTGCTGTGAATGGTGCTCAACAGGGACCGTTTAGTATGGATCAATTGACTGCTATGGTGCAGCAAGGACAGCTCAATGCCCAAACCTTGGTATGGACAGCCGGTATGGCCGGTTGGGTGGCTGCCGGTACTGTGCCTGCTTTGAGTAGTTTGTTCGGAGTTGTGCCTCCTCCCCCTCCTCCTCTGGGTTAATTACCCATATTTACAGTCGTTATCGGATTATATAATTTTCCAACCATCCATGCACTCCATCCAAGGGGGCATGGATGGATTATCATCAAACAACCATTTAATTTTTATTACAGTCTAAACATGGATACCGGAATAAATGACGCATCGAATGATGCTTTGCAAACCAAGTGTAAGGCTTGCGGAGGATTTATGCAATACTCCCCTCAGGATCAAAATCTGAAATGTATATACTGTGGCTCGATTTCCGAATTGGAAAAAACGCCGGTGGAGATAAAAGAAAACTCTTATGAAAAATGGGAGAGTATAGCAGCCGAAGCGGATGGTGACAATTATGTACAGACCACGGAAATCCGCTGCCGCCAATGTGGTGCCACCACCACGATGCCTGCCAATACATCGGGGGTGAAGTGTTTGTTTTGTGGCACTCCTCTGATTTTGAATGAAGCATCGGTCAAGCGATTTTGGCAGCCCAATTATCTGATACCTTTCAAAATTTCGGATAAGGTGAGTCGGGATAATTTTGGTAAATGGATTGGTAAAAAATGGTTTGCTCCCTCTAATATCAAAAAAGGTGGATTGGATATGGACAATTTCAAAGGCATATATCTGCCTTATTGGACTTACGATGCCCATACCCAAACCTCTTATATTGGAGAGCGAGGGGTACACCGCACTGAAGAATATACCAATGAAAAAGGGGAAAAGCAACGCCGCACCGTAACAGATTGGTATCCTGCTTCGGGTGTCGTAACTGTGGACTTCGATGATATTATGGTGCCAGCCGGCGGTAAAAACCGGTTGCCCGATGGGATACTGAATAGTCTGAACCGATGGAACATGGTGGAGTGTGTACCCTATCGCAAAGAGTTTTTGGCAGGTTTTACCACCGAAATCTACGAACGCGACTTTCGCGACTGCCTGGCAGATGCTAAAGTACAAATGGAGCCTGGTATCAATAGTGAAGTACGTAATGACATCGGAGGGAATGAGCAGCGAATTCATACCATGGATGTAGAATATAGAGACATTATGTTTAAGCTGCTGCTTCTGCCCATTTGGGTCAGTGCATTTAGATATAAAGGCAGACCGTATCAATTTGTGGTAAACGGAAGCACCGGAGAGGTGTTAGGTCAGTATCCCCGAAGCACAAGCAAGATTATCCTTGTGGTGGTATTGATTATACTTGCCCTATATCTTTTGTTTCGTTTCCTGGCCTAGCTTATGAAATATCAATTAATAGTATCTGAGTTATGAAGACAATTAGTAAAATCATGCTGATGGTATTGTCCATCGTATTCATCGGCTTCACGCAAACTTGGGCACAAACACAAAATGAGCGGCCGGTGGACGCTGTTCGCATCACGATGAAAGGTGGAATAAACCATGACCATTGGGTTAAAGGTGAAACGGCAGAAGTAACATTCGACCGTATCCCTCGCACTTTGGAAGAGTTTGAGGATGCTCAACGTATTTTGGGCAAAGAACCTTATGGAGCCATTGCGTTGGAACTTATGGCCATGGAAATGTTTCGGCGTGACCGCAAGGTGGGCGAGAAATGTTTGCATTTGGCCAATACACGCACAAATTTCATCAGCATATACTCAAGACTCAAAGAACTTTTTCGCGAAGGTGATGGATATGCCCGCCCATATCAGGTGGCATCGTTTCTGAAAGGCGCTTCGTATGAGAATGGGTATAATCCCACCGAACCCTATACGGTAAAGTTTCGGGTTAGTCCCAATTTGAAGTATCAAGAAACATACGATGGTGACCCTATACTCTTCATTGATATTCGGGATTATGGGCGTTCATCGGAATGGACCCGGGTATATGTGACCCTTAATCCGGACGAAAGCGAATATTATCTGGTTAGCAATAATCCGGGCATGTATTCACAATGCAGAAAGATTGCTCGTAGAGTTACTTGGAATGGGCTAAAATAATGATAAGAAGATGAAAATCATTGTTAAAATTTTATTAGGCATTGCCATAATCCTGATGATGTGCGTTGGCTGCAAGCCACAAAAGCAAATCGGCAATAACGCTACGGATAGCACAGCAGTTGTGGTAAGTCTTACCGATAGCACCTATCTGGCAGACTCTGTGTTTCGCCCCATGCTCAAGCATTACTTCAATGGCAAGACATCCAATTGCTCCACACTGATTGCAGACCTGGAGAATAATGCTCTGAAATGTCCGGTGGAAAAAGATTTGCTTGTGATGTCGACTCCGGGGGCAACCACTGTTTTGTATGCCCGAGAGGATAATTTTGGATTTGATCCATCGTTTGAACTGTTAGATGGCTCTTCCAGAGCATGTACCTTTGTGCTCAAACCATCCCATCTTTATTCGGATAGAATGGAGTATATGGAAGACTTGATGTCACATGGTGGAGTGTTGGCTTATTACGAATTTGTGAAAGCTGGAGATATGCCTGTCTATGCTTTGGTCAGAGAGGGCGAAATTGAAACACACGCAGTGAGCATTCCCTATGGAGAACCCGAAGCTCTGGCACTGCACTTTCTCAATGAAACCGGTCGTATGCGATCCATCTATTTCGTAAAAACGCCCTCCGATAAATATTCGCTCTTTCTGATAGATGACGCTTTTCCCGGTGAGGCATAATCAGTCTGTTTGCCCTAAGGGAGGAAAACAACGAAAAGGTTTGGTTTCTTCAAAAGAATTGTTATCTTTGTGATAGAGAACTTTGACAATTATTTCAGCCGCGTTGTCGATCTGGGAAACTCATCATTATAGAAATTCCGAGGCCTAAAGTCCCTGCTTCAATGGCGTGCCGTTTACTCTTCGTAATGTGACGGATTACAAAGATTTAGAGACCCTCAAATCCTGACTTTCGGAGTTTGCGCAATCTGCTTCGCGGCTATTTATAAGGAGAGACTATGGATGTAAAACCATGGTCTCTTTTTTGTTTTTACTGTATACCAAGCCTGTGACGGTTTGTTTGGGTAGTATTATTTGTTTATTATTGCACCGCAAATAAATATATCAAGCATTAAAAATGAGAACCTATCATATTTTAAAACC
Source organism: uncultured Porphyromonas sp. (assembly GCA_945965245.1). Taxonomy (GTDB): domain Bacteria; phylum Bacteroidota; class Bacteroidia; order Bacteroidales; family Porphyromonadaceae; genus Porphyromonas. Next base: position 4,482 of record CAMFNC010000209.1, read on the forward strand.
CTTCATCTTTATAGTGGCCTTGCTGCTTTCTGCGCGAGCATTGAATGCACAAGTAAGACTGGATCGGGATCTGGCCAACCAAAATGAAACAATACAATACGGTACTTACTTCAAATGGGGCATGATAGAGCCTCGGGCAGGAAACGGAGTGATGACGGTGTCGGCTTACGGTGGAGGGTATCGTGCTCGAATTGTTTTTGCCACCTCTTCATTTTTCGATAATTTTTATCGTCTGCGAGATACCATCGAGTGTCAATACAATGCCAATCGCTTGCTCTATAAGGCAGCTAAGCACACTTCTGAAAATAAGACTTTGAGGCTGGAAGACTATGATATCAGTTACTCCGGTGGTATGGGCAGCGCACGATTTGTGCGCACGGTAGATGGTGAAATCTCGGCTGATACAGTGGTGCTGGCAAACAACGGGATGGATATGATTGGTCTTGTGATGGAAGCCAGAGGTATCGACTGGGAGCATTCCGATATAGGTCAATCCTATAGTTTCAATATCTTTTCGGGTAAGAGTATCGTTAAGACTTCACTGCAATTAGAGGCGGTGGAGGTTATTTCGTTGGGAGGCAGTCGCTATAAGACCTATCGGATAGCTGTGCATGTATGGGATAAGGCATTTGAAAGTGGAGGGAAAAAAGCCGATACGCAAATCTGGCTTTCGGCAGATAAAAACAAGATACTGCTGCAAGGTTCTATGGCACTCAAGGTGGGGTATGCCCGTGTATATATGAAAAGTATCCGTGGTGCACGCTATCCCATGACGAGTAAGGTTTCATAAGCCGGACTCTATATGTGCCGATAGGGAATATATCGCCCGACAAAATGCCGATAGGTAAAAAAGATGGCACCTTTTCGCATAAATTGCTAACTTTGTACGTTTTATTTTAGGAGCGGCAGGTGTCGCCTCGTAAAACAAATTAAAAGACTGTATGCTCAATAAGAAAATCACGCTAATGCTTGTGGTGCTTGGCGTATGGGTAGCCCTCACATCGTGTGGCGAATACTATCAGGTGCAGAAATCCACCGACATGAATGTTAAGTATGCCTATGCCAAAAAGTGCTATAATCTGAAAAAATACATGCGTGCTGCCACTCTGCTGGAAGAGGTGCTGCCCACCTTGGCAGGCACGGAAGAGGGTGCTCAGGCTCTATATCTGTTATCCGATACTTATTTGCAGGACAGGCGTTATGCCGATGCTGCTGCGTCGTTTATGCAGTATAACAAAGGCTATCCCAAGGCAGTACATGCCGAAGAAGCCCGCTTCAACGCCGGCAAAGCATACTACCTCTTATCGCCCGATGCCAAGCTGGATCAAACAGCTACGGTGGATGCCATTCGTGAATTGCAATCTTATTTGGATTATTACCCATCTGGCAAACACAAGGACGAGATACAGAAAATGTTGTTCGACCTGCAAGACAAGTTGGCCTATAAAGAACTCAATGCAGCCTGGCTATACTATAATTTGGGATTGTATATGGGCAATAACTATAAGTCTGCCGAGGTAACGGCCAAATCTGCCCTACGGGACTATCCCTATACCAAATACAGAGATGATTTGGAGTTTCTGGTGCTCAAATCAAAATTTGAAGTTGCCCAAAACAGTGTATATGAAAAGAAACAGGCTCGTCTGCGCGATGTTATCGACCAATATTTCAATTACATCAATAGTTTCCCGGAAGGAAAGCATCTAAAGGAGGCTAAGAAAATCTATGAAACGATTTCGATGCAATTGGTGGAAGAAAAAAAGACGGAAACAGATAGCGAAATGAAATAAAAGACAACGCAGTAATAATATTCATCATTTGATAAACAATGGACTATAAGAAGATTAATGCCCCGCAATCTACGATTACTCGTGACATGGTTAGACTGAGTGAAGATACCGGCAATGTATACGAAACGGTTATGATTATCGGCAAGCGTGCCAATCAGATTGGGCAAGAAATCAAGCATGATTTGGAGACCAAATTGCAGGAATTCGCCTCCTATTCCGAAAACCCCGAAGAAGTAAGTGAAAACCGTGAGCAGATAGAAATCTCACGCTTCTATGAACGCCTTCCCAAGCCCACTCTTTTGGCTGCCAAAGAATATGATGATGGTCAAATTTATTTTAGTATGCCCGGTAAGCACAAAAACAAGTAGGAAACTTATGTGGCAAAGAATACAAACGCTGTGGCTGCTGCTGGCGGGCATTCTGATGAGTTTGTTGCTATTGAAGCCATTGGCTTTTTTTCAAGCTCCCGAAGATTCGTATAATTTCTATGTGTCCGGGGTGCAGGCTGTGTCCTCCGGCAGTATTATCTACCCCTCGTGGGGTTTATTTGTGATTGATGCCCTTGTGGTGCTGTTTTCGTTCATCACTATCTTCTTATTCAAGAAGCGCATCCTTCAGATTCGTATCACCATCTTTAATATGTTGGTGACCATCGGTTTTGTGCTGTATGCTGTATTGGTGGCTTGGCAATTTACTACTACGCATCAAGCCTCTTTCGGGCTGAAATTCTGGTGCGCTCTGCCGCTTATAACCCTTATTTGCCAATATTTGGCTATCCGTAATATCGGAGCCGATGAGGCATTGGTGAGAGCATCCAACCGACTGCGCTAAATGCTGTAATAACGATTGACCTTATAGAAGGGGCGGCACTGAAAGTATCTTGTTGCCGTCCCTTTTGCTTATTATCCATGACAGCAAAAAGAAATATAACACTCAGATGGGTGCTTGTAGCAGGTTTGGCTTGCCTTATTCTATTGACCTCTATACATCCGGTCTTTCCTCATGAGCAATATCTCCAGCAATCGGCACGCTACTGATGATGGAGGTAATGATTGCAGATATCCGTCGGTGTAGGTTGTCAGGCTTGGCGGTTGTCGGACTTTCTGTTTTCTGTGCACTCCACATCATCGGAGCCAGATGGATTTATTCGTATATACCTTATGCCGAATGGGCACGGGCATTGCATTTCCCTTTTGATTGGGCAGGCGAACGCAACCATTATGACCGACTTGTTCATTTTGCATTCGGCTTGTTTCTGCTGCCTTTATTCTATGATATTTCCGCTCGGCAATTGGCTGGACGCAAATTTTCTGCGATTATAGTTGCTTGGCTGATGATACAGACCGGAAGCCTTGTCTACGAGTTGTTTGAGTGGAGCCTCACTTGGTTCTTATGCCCGATGCCGCCGAGGGTTACAATGGACAGCAAGGCTACGGATGGGACGCCCAAAAAGATATGGCATTGGCGTTGCTTGGTTCTTCTGTGGCAGCTATTGGATAAAAGAAAGTCATAAACCATAGTGGGATTATCGGATTTGATACTGATATTCGTTACCTTTGTAAGACAACGAAACAGAATATGTCAAACACTTTCGATATAAGATCCGAACAGCAACGCCAAAATATGGAAGAAGGCGAAATAGAAAACGCCCTCCGACCACTTTCGTTTGGGGGGTTCAGCGGTCAGGACAAAGTGGTGGAGAACCTTTCTATCTTTGTGGCTGCTGCCAAACAGCGAGGAGAAGCTCTGGATCATGTGCTCCTACACGGCCCCCCCGGCTTGGGCAAAACCACACTTTCCAACATTATTGCCAATGAACTGAATGTGGGTATCAAAATCACATCGGGTCCTGTGCTGGACAAACCGGGTGATTTGGCCGGTTTGCTTACCTCGTTGGAGCCGAATGATGTGCTTTTCATAGATGAAATACACCGATTGAGCCCTATTGTGGAAGAATATTTGTATTCTGCCATGGAAGACTATCGCATAGACATTATGTTGGATAAAGGACCCAGTGCGCGCTCCATCCAAATAGATTTGGCTCCTTTTACACTTATCGGAGCCACTACGCGAAGTGGGTTGCTTACAGCTCCTTTGCGGGCACGCTTCGGAATTAATATGCACCTTGAATATTATGATGCCGTCACCATTGCACAAATTATTTTGCGTTCTTCTGGAATATTGGGTACTCCTTGTGAACCGGAGGCTGCACGTGAAATAGCCGGCAGAAGTCGCGGCACGCCTCGTATTGCCAATGCACTGCTACGCCGTGTGAGGGATTTTGCCGAGGTGAAGGGTAACGGACGGATAGACAAAGCCATAGCCTGCTATGCGTTGGAGGCTTTGAATATTGACCGTTATGGGCTGGATAGCATTGATAATAAGTTGCTCTCCATCATTATAGATAAATTCGGTGGTGGCCCGGTGGGCTTATCCACTATTGCCACTGCCATGAGTGAGGATCCCGGTACGGTGGAAGAAGTATATGAACCGTTTTTGATTAAAGAGGGCTTTTTGAAACGCACCCCCCGAGGTCGTGAAGTAACAGAACTTGCTTATGAGCATTTAGGTAGAACACCTCGCTTCCGCTCACGAGATCTTTTCGAAGACTGATATAAACGAATAAAAGTTACGCTACTTGATTTATGGCTGCCAACAGTACAAAATCATTGATTAAAGACACGGCTGTATATGGACTTACCACGATTTCGGTGAAACTCCTCAGCTGGTTGATGACCATTGTTTACAGTCGTGTGCTTACCGAAAGCGGTATGGGCACCATGTCTAATCTCTACGCATGGTCTGTGCTTTTGATGATAGTGCTGACCTATGGTATGGAAACGGGATTTTTCAGATATATCAATAAAAAGGAACATCCCGAAAGCGAAGTGTATGCCACCATTTTGCGCAGTCTTTTAACAACGTCCGTTATTTTCATAGGTTTGGGACTGCTATTTATACAACCCATCAGCGCTTTTCTGGACAATCAGGATCACCCCGAAATGGTCTCGATGCTTTTTGTTATTATTGGGATGGACGCTTTTATGGCCATACCTTTTGCCTATCTGCGCCATAAGGGATTGGCTTGGCGGTTTATGAGCATCCGTATCACATTTATTGTGCTTACCATTGTGCTTACCGGGATTTGGATTGTGCTTACACCTTGGTTGCGAGCCATTCGTATTATCAATAGCCCTGCAGATATGGTGCCCTTTGTTTTTATTATCAATCTAATTGCCAATGTGATACAGCTGCTGATGTTATCACCTTATTGGGTAAAACAAATTGGAGGGCATTTCAATGGCAAGTTGCTTCGTGAGATGCTGCGCTATTCGTGGCCTATCCTGCTGTTGGGATTGGCCGGCAGTTTCAATAACCAAGCGGATAAAATCATCTTCCCGATGCTCTTTGATGACCCCATGAAGGGCAAAACTCAGTTGGGTATTTATGCTGCTTGCTATAAAATAGCCATTATCATGGCCATGCTTACGCAGGCTTTCCGATATGCTTATGACCCATTCGTTTTCAACAAAACGAAAGAAAATTTGGAAGAACAAAAGAATTCGTTGGTCAAGGTGATGCAATATTTTATCATTTTCACACTATTTGTTTTCCTGGGGGTCATGTGCTATCTGGACATTTTGAAATATATGGTCAGCGAACCTTTTTATCCCGGTCTGCCGGTGGTGCCGTGGGCTATGGTAGGGCTGATGATGTTTGGCGTATATTATAATCTATCGGTTTGGTATAAAGTCACAGACCGTACTATTTGGGGGGCTGTTTTCTCCATCATCGGCTGTTTGCTAACCGTGCTCATCATCGTATTGTTTGCTCCGCGATACGGTTTTATGGCCTGTGCTTGGGCCGCTGTTATTAGCAATGGTCTGATAATGCTACTCAGCTACATCATTGGTCAGTACTATTTTCCCGTCAAATATCGTTTGAGTAATGCCTTCTTCTATACCGTGCTTACGGTTATTCTTACTATCGGAACTTATTTGATTCGAGGAGCGATAAGTCATCCGCAGCTTAGCGCATTGGCTTGCACACCTCTACTGATTATCTATGTGGCAGTGGTGCTGAAGAAAGACATTGCCGTGAATACATTGCCGTTTGTGGGAAAATTCTTCAAACAATAGATTTATCGAACGAAAGTGCCGTTATGAGCGTTATAAGGAATAAGTGAAATATAAAACAGAAATGACATCAACCAACGAATTAGAAAAGACAGAATCACATTCAGGGCAGAAATTCAGAGAGTTTCTCCGTCATGTATTTGATTTGAACCTTGACAAAGAAAATGATTTCCGCACTATAGAAACCATCAAAGCCGATGTGGATTTCCGAGGCACTAAACTCTGGATTTTGATTTGTGCCATCTTTATTGCTTCTTTAGGGCTGAACGTCAATTCCACTGCTGTAATTATTGGTGCCATGCTTATTTCACCCTTGATGGGTCCCATTATTGGATTTGGTCTGTCTTTGGGTATATCGGATTTGGTCTTGATGCGCCGCTCGCTTCGCAATTATGGTGTTTCCACCCTAATCAGTATTATTACAGCCACTTTGTTTTTCTTGCTTTCGCCTTTGAGCCATGCCCAGAGTGAACTATTGGCACGCACGCAACCGACTTTTTACGATGTCTTGATTGCTTTCGTCGGCGGATTTGCCGGTATTTTGGCTGGTGCATCCAAAAATAAAGGGAATGTATTGCCGGGGGTAGCCATTGCCACGGCATTGATGCCGCCACTTTGTACCGCTGGTTTTGGTTTGGCCACAGCTAATTGGAACTTCTTCTTTGGTGCTTTTTACCTCTATATCATCAATTCTGTTTTCATCGCCATTGCCACTTTCGTATTGGTACGTATGATGCGTTTCCCTAAAAAAGCGATGGAAAATAAGGTGCGCGAGCGCAGACTCCGCCGTGTGCTTACCACTGTGGCTTTCTGCACCATCATACCCAGTGTTTATTTGGGTTTTGTGCTGGTGCGCGATACTTATGTGCAGGAGTCGGCTCACCGGTTTATCAATGAGCAATTAAACTCCAGCAACTATCAGGTTGTCAAAAGTGATGTGACCAAGAGAAATAATAAATATGTTATCGATGCTGTGGTAATCGGCTCGGTCTTGAGTAAGGCAGAACAGGATAGTTTGCGTGCTTTGATGCCTCGATACGGGCTTCAAAAAGATGTGGAACTGAATATCCGTCAAGGTTTTGACCGCCAAGATGTAAATGTGAACGAACTCAAAAACGTTGTGCTCAAAGACCTCTATACCAATAGCGAGAAATTGATTCAGGAACAGCAACGCACCATTGACTCGTTGAACAATCTGCTTGGTAATCTATCTCGTTACAGTGATTTGGACAGTGACATCAATGCCGAAGCCAAACTTTTGTTCCCTCAGGTCAAAGAGGTACAGCTGGCACCCACATTGCAGTTGGGATTAGGGCAAGACTCTGTATTGTTGGTTTTGGTCAAGCCTCAAAGCAAACTCTCCGAACAGGATGCCCAAAAGCTATCTTCTTGGCTTTGCACACGTACCCAAACGAAGTACGTAAAACTTATTATAAATAAATAATCTCCTGAATATCAATAATTTATTTAATGTTTCACATGATGAAAAAGACAAGTTTATTGTGGCTCTTTGCCTCCATGTTCTTTTTCGGTCTGAGCACAACTGCCAAGGCCGATAAGGGCATGTGGATTATGAGCGAGCTGAACAAACAAAACATCCAACGTATGCGCGAATTGGGTTTTAAGCTCTCCATTGATTCGCTTTACAGCCTCGACAAGCCGAGCATCACTCGCGCTGTGGTTATCTTCGGTGGCGGTTGCACCGGTATCACGGTGTCTAACCAAGGCCTTCTCTTCACCAATCATCACTGTGGTTTCGATGCCATTCAGAGCCAAAGTAGCGTGGATCATGATTATCTGCGCGATGGTTTCGTGAGCCAGAAGCTGGAAGATGAACTTCCTATCGCCGGTTTGCAGGTGCGTTATCTGCGGGCAATTAAAGATGTGACCAAAGAAATCAACGAAGCTGTCAAAGACAGTAAAGACGAAGCTGAGCGTCTGCGCAAAGCTAATCTGGCAGGTCAGAAAATGGCAGTGGAAGAGCAAAAGAAATTGGGCGAACACGCCGAAGTAATTGTGGAAGCTTTCTATGCCAATAATGCATATTATATGATTACCTATGATGTATTCAAAGATGTGCGTATGGTATTTGCCCCACCCAGCTCCATTGGTAAGTTTGGTGGCGACACCGACAACTGGATGTGGCCGCGCCACACCGGTGACTTCTCTGTATTCCGTGTTTATGCCTCTAAAGACAATAAACCTGCCGAATACAGCAAAGACAACGTACCCTATCGCCCTGTGTACTATGCAGCCGTCTCTCTGGCCGGTGTGCAGGATAAAGACTATGCTATGACCATCGGCTTCCCCGGCAGCACCTCACGCTACATCCCTTCATGGGGTATTAAAAACCGGATGGAAAACAGTAATGCCCCGCGCATTGAAGTTCGTGGCATCAAGCAGGAAATTTGGAAAGAAGCTATGAATGCAGACCAGGCCACCCGCATTAAATATGCCACTAAGTATGCTCACAGCTCCAATTATTGGAAAAATTCCATTGGCATGAATCGTGGTTTGGAACGTTTGAAGGTATTAGACCGCAAGCGTGCCGAAGAGGCCGCCTTTGGCAAATGGGCCGCCACTCCAAATGGTTCGGCATACGCCGGTGTATTGGATATGCTTCAAAAAGGTTACGAAAGCAGTGGCATTTCTCAGCGTTATCAGACTTATTTGGCAGAAGCCTTGTATAGTGGTGCCGAAATTCCCATGATTGGTCTTTATGCCGATGTGGCTGCCACCATGCCCGCACGTCGTGTAGATATCATGGAGCACCTCAAAAACGAGGTATATAAAGATTACCTGCCCTCTCTGGATCGCAAGGTGTTACCTGCCATGCTCAAGATTGTGAAGGACAGGCTGCCTACCGAATTGCTGCCCGATGTGTTCAAAACCATCGACTCACAGTATGGAGGCGACTTTAAGGCTTATTCCGATCACGTGTTCGATGCCAGTGCAGTTACTTCGCTCGAAAAGTTGGAAGCTCTTTTCAAACTCTCACAAGATGAAATCGTGAAGAAGACAGCCGAAGACCCTGCCGTAATTTTGGGTAAATCCGTTAATGCCGCTTTGGGTAAAATTTCCGGCAGTCTCCGTGATGCCCGCACGAAAATTGATGAAGGTAATCGTCTTTACTTTGCCGGTCGTCGCATAATGGATTCCAAACGTCAGATGCCCAGTGATGCCAACTTCACCATGCGTATGAGTTATGGTTCGGTAAAGGGCTATGAACCCAATGATGCTACTTGGTATAACTACTTCACTACCGAAAAAGGTATCCTCGAAAAGGCAGATCCCAAATCAACCGAATTTGCCGTTCAGGACGATATCCTTACGCTTATCCGCAAAAAAGATTTCGGTCGCTATGCTGCCAAAGACGGACATCTGCACATCGCTTTCCTCTCTACCAATGATATTACTGGTGGTAACTCCGGCAGCCCTGTTTTTGATAAAAATGGTCGGTTGATTGGTTTGGCTTTCGATGGCAATTGGGAAGCTATGAGCGGTGACATCGAGTTCGAACCCGACTTACAGCGCACCATCAGCGTAGATATTCGCTATGTATTGTGGACTATCGACAAGTGGGGCAAGTGTCCTCGTCTTATCAATGAATTGAAGTTGATGAAGTAATAGCATCTTATCCATCCTTTTTGAGGCTGTCTCCGCTTTGGAGGCAGCCTCTTTTTGTTGTGATGTAGTTTGTTTTTGGGACTTTGGGCGCACAATTACTATATTTATATCCAAATATCACCTTAACCGATTAAATATCATGCATGGCAAATCCCTGACGGCATTGCTCCTTATTCTTATCGCCCTCTCTGGGTGTGTTTCTTCCGCTCATCGTGCCAATACCATGGCTTTCAGCAAAGTCAATAGAGTTTGGCATTTAGTCAATCGGCTCTATTATCGCACACCGAACCATGCCGCTATGGCAGACAGTATTATTCGAGGCATGACCAAAGCTTTAGACCCACATAGCGTATTGCTTACCTCGCAGGAAAACGAACGATTTACCCGACGATTGCACAGCGATATTAGTGGTATCGGCATCCGCCCCATTCAATATCAAGACACACTGTTTATTTTGGAAACCATATCCGGCGGTTCGGCGGCAGAAAGCGGATTAAAAGCCGGCGATAAAATTCTGCAAATAGATGGGCAGGATATCCTTGGATGTCCCATTGACAGCATTCATACCCGAATTCGAGGCAAAGCGGGAAGCCTCATAGAATTATTGGTGGAACCTTGGCTGTCAGACCAAAAGAAAACTGTCGGTCTCATCCGAAAGCGTATGTCCAATACAGCCATTCGATATGCCTACCTCTTGGCAGACTCCATCGGGTGCATAGGTATCGGTTCCTTTCGTCTGGGTATGTATTCGGAAATCAAAAAAGCATTGGACTCCATGCAGCAGTTGGGGATGAAATCTCTGCTGATGGATTTGCGCGGTAACGGTGGCGGGTACATTGATGGTGCCATCCAAATGGCAGAATTGTTCCTGCCCCCGCAATCGCACATCGTAACCATTCGCAAAGGGCATGCACCAAGTCGCAGCAAACATTTCAAATCCGACAAGGCACATCCCCGATACGAGCATCTGCCCTTAGTTGTATTGGCAGATGAATCCACGGCCTCAGCATCCGAAATCTTCATCGGAGCCATCCAAGACCATGACCGTGGCATCATTGTGGGGCGGCGTACTTTTGGCAAAGGGCTTGTGCAGCAGCAGTATAAACTGTCCGATGACTCGCAGTTGCTACTGACCGTGGGCGAATATTGCACCCCAGCCGGTCGCGTCATCCAAAAACCATTCCGTCCCGGCTCTTTCGATGCATATAAAATAGAAACTTACCTCCGCAAAAACCACGGCGAACCAAGTTATACCGATAACCTTCCCGACAGTCTGTTTGTCCGCACCTTGCACAGCAAACGCCGTGTCTATGCCGGCGAAGGGATAATGCCGGATAGCTATGTGGCTCCGGATAGCACCCGAAACAGTGTATTGATAGCAGATATGAACCGCAGTGGAGCTATCTCTGTGCAGGGGCTTCGGTATGCACTCCGCCATCGTACCGAGTTGATGGAGGCCTATCCCACAGCAGCCGCTTTTGAGGCTTGGCGGCCTCCCACGGAGTGGGTTCGGGAGATTTGGGAAACCGACGGCAAAGCCTCCAAACATTTCAGTCCGGAAGCCGTAACCGCAGATACTCCGTTACTCAAGCAGCTTTTGCATGCCGAAGTGGCATCTGCTCTCTTCGGCCTATCGGCATATTATCGCATACTCGATGCCCATACTCCCGATTATCAAGAGGCAATTCGCCTCCTGACCCATCCGCCTTTGTACCAATCCTTGCTTCGTGGTCGTCCGGAATAAGTGTATGGCCTGTTTTAGAAGGCTTGATTTTATGCGACCTCTGAGGGTGCCAAAATTTATGTATAAAATGAATTTAATTTATGCATAAATTGCGCGC
>CAMFNC010000210.1 GCA_945965245.1 uncultured Porphyromonas sp.
GCCATTTGGAATAATCTGAAAAAACGTGGCTACACTCATTTGGTGGGGCGCACACATGCCGAATTGGATTTGCTGGATGGCGAGGCCGTGCGTTGTTTTTTTGATGAAGAGCAGCCGGAGTATGTCTTTCTGGCTGCCGCGTTCGTGGGTGGCATCATGGCCAACAACATCTACCGTGCGGACTTCATCTATAAAAATCTGCAAATACAACAAAATGTCATCAGAGAAAGCTATCAGCACGACGTCAAAAAGCTGATGTTCCTCGGCAGTACCTGCATCTACCCACGCGATGCCAAGCAACCCATCACCGAAAGCGAATTACTGACCGCTCCACTCGAATATACCAACGAGCCGTATGCACTAGCCAAAATAGCCGGATTGAAGATGTGCGAGAGTTTCAATCTGCAATATGGCACCAATTACATTGCCGTGATGCCCACCAATCTGTACGGACCGGCAGACAACTTCGATCTGGAACGAAGCCATGTGATGCCAGCCATGATTCGCAAAATATTTCTGGCTCAGGCTCTGCATGAGGGAGATTGGGATAACATTCGCCGCGACCTCATTCGCCGCCCCATCGGCTCGGTAACCACCGAGGCATCGGAAGAGGAAATACAGTCCGCATTTTTACATTTTGGTATCAGCCACTCTGGACTTACATTATGGGGTACGGGCACTCCACTGCGAGAGTTTCTATGGAGCGAAGAGATGGCGGATGCCTGCGTTTTTCTGATGGAACGATGCAATTTCTCGGATTTGCATGACCCGAACGACCAAGAAATCCGAAACTGCCACATCAACGTCGGCACCGGCAAAGAAATCTCCATACGCCAATTGGCATATCTGATAGCCGATGAAATGGGCTACGACAAAGCACGCATCACCTTCGACAGCAGCAAACCCGATGGCACCCTGCGCAAGCTCTGCGATGTGAGCAAGCTGCACGCATTGGGATGGCATCACCGCATCGAAGTGGAGGAAGGCGTATCCAAACTGGTCGACTGGTACCGGAAAAGCCTGATATAAGACACCACCCTCAAAAAACCTGTGTTGTGCTGAAAAAAGTTAACAATCAGCACCATCCGACACATCCGACAAATGGAAGAATGTAGATAGGTGAAATTCATAATTGCAGCGGAAAGGTTTAACTTTGTATGCATGAAACAAGAAAAACAAACCTTTTTTACCAGCGAGGTAATCGAATTTGCCACCGTGGGGGTAAACTTTGCCGGCATGATGGAGCAATCCGACCGAATGTCAGCCACAGGTTTTGTGCAACATGCCATTCGAGTGCTGCCCTTATTGTATCTCAAGACCACCTTATTACCTGAATACGAATACGACACTGAAGAAGATTATGTGGAGGATTACGTGGACGAAGATACTTATACCCGTCTGCAAGATCGAGTCAATGCCCTGCTCGGCAGTTATGATACGTTTCTAACCACTGAACACAGCGAAATGCAATACAGCGATGCACCTATAGCAGTATCCGTGGGTGAATATTTGGCGGATGTGTATCAGCAGGTGGTCAATCTGTTGGGCATCATTCGCGAAGACAATGAATCGGCATTGCCGGCCGCCATTGGCCGTTGTCGCTATTATTTTGCCGAATACTGGGGCGACCATCTATTGGCCGCTTTGGCAGCATTGCACCGCATAGCTTATTCGACCGAAGCACTTGCCACATTGGCCGGGCAATCCAATAATCAAACTCCAGCACAAGAACTATTATAGATGATTGACACACAATACACACAGCACCATTATGCTCCGTCCATTACAAAGGAGGAATTGGAGCAACTCCCCAAAGCTGTTTTCCCGGCCAAATTACACCTGATAGACCAACCAGAATTAGTAGCATCGGCAATAGAAGAGTTGATAACCTGCAATTTGATTGGCTTCGACACCGAAACGCGTCCGAGCTTTAAAAAAGGAGTGCTGCACGAAGTGGCTCTGCTCCAACTCTCCACCGAAGAAGATTGCTACCTCTTCCGCCTAAATCAAATCGGGCTGCCAGTCGAACTCATTTCACTCTTCGAAAACGAAAAAATCTTCAAAATAGGTCTGAGTATCAATGATGATATTCGCTCCCTGCACCGCACAGCCAAGTTCACCCCACAGAGTTTTATCGAGTTGCAACGGATGTGTCCGGCATACGGCATCAAGGATGCCAGCCTCCAAAAAATTTATGCCATTATCTACAAAGAACGCATGAGCAAAACGCAACGGCTGACCAATTGGGAAGCCAAAGAACTGACCTTGGCTCAGCAAGAGTATGCTGCGCTAGACGCATGGGCTTCTCTGCGCATTTTCCTCGACCTCATGCAACAGCCTCATCCCTCACCCATCCAATTTGCCGTGATATAAATAATATGAACAACACCTCCGCACAAGTGACGGCACGCATTCGCTTGCGAGCCAAAAGAGAAGATTCCATCCGACGTTTTCATCCATGGGTTTTTTCCGGAGCCATTCTGCACATAGATGGCAATGTACAAGAAGGTGATTTGGTCGAAGTATTGGCATACGACCATACTCCCCTTGCCATCGGGCATTATGCCCCCGAAAGTATTGCCGTGCGCATTCTCAGCTTCGATACACAAATGGCCATAGACGAAACTTTCTGGCAAAGCCGCATCCGCACTGCCTACGAATGGCGACGGGCAAACCGGCTGATTGCACCGGACAACCGCGTATTCCGACTAATTCACGGCGAAGGAGACAATCTGCCTGGCTTGGTGGTGGATATATATGGCACAACTGCCGTGATGCAAGCCCACAGCGTGGGGATGCACAACCACCGTTTCGAGATAGCCAAGGCACTGGTAAGCGTGCTCGGCGAAGCGTTGCAAGCCGTTTATTACAAATCCGAAGCCACCCTCCCCTATAAGGCGCAGCACGATGCCCATGATGGTTTTTTGGTGGGCAGAACCGAAGAAGAAGCCGTACCCGAAAACGGTATCCGCTTCTTCCCCGATTGGGCTAAAGGACAGAAAACAGGTTTTTTTGTAGATCAACGCAATAATCGGGCTTTACTGGAGCATTATGCTCCGGGCAGGCGTGTGCTGAATATGTTTTGCTATACCGGCGGTTTTTCGCTCTATGCCATGCGAGGCGGAGCCTCCTTGGTGCATTCGGTGGATAGTTCTGCCAAAGCCATGGCACTGACCGACCGCAATGTAGCAGAAAACCATTTCGAGCACCCCGAACGTCATCAAAGCATCATCACCGATGCATTCAAATATCTGGAGGAAATGACTCCGGGTCAGTATGACTTGATTATATTGGATCCGCCGGCTTTCGCCAAGCACCGCAAAGTGCTTCGGAATGCCCTGCAAGGATATCGCCGCATCAATACAGAAGCCTTCCGAAAAATAGCCTCCGGAGGCATTTTATTCACATTCAGTTGCTCACAAGCCGTCAGCCGCGAAGAGTTTCGCCTTGCGGTCTTTTCCGCCGCTGCCACATCCGGCCGTAGGATCAGCATCCTACATCAACTCACTCAACCCGAAGACCATCCCATCAACATCTATCATCCCGAAGGTGAATATCTGAAAGGATTGGTGCTGCGTGTGGACTAGAAAGTCGATGACCAAGACACATCAATACAAATACTTACTCTTATTTCTCTTGCTATGGATGGTATCGGCAGCAGGCAAACATTTGCAGGCCCAAAGCCTGTCATCCTTACCGACCGCCGATAGTACCATAAGGCTATCTGCACCCAGTCTATCGCCTCGACGCATCAGTCTGATACCAGCCATATCCACCCTTTCCCTCATCGGAGGCATCAGCCGTATCGAGTTGGACAATCGGGCTTATCAAGCTCGCCACACGTTCATCCCCGAATTTCGATATCACTACGACGATTTCCTCCAATTTCTGCCCTATATGCTGCAAATCGGCATGCATGCCTGCGGTTACTCCGGGCGCTGTCACTCGTGGCAAGAGATGCTGGCAGCCGATGCCGGCGGCGGACTGATTATGGCGGCTACGGTCTTAATGGTGAAGCAATTAGTGGGACGTGAAAGGCCTGACGGCTCGGCGCATAATTCCTTTCCGAGCGGACACACAGCCACGGCTTTTTTGGGTGCAGAATTATTCGATTTGGAATACGGGCATCTATATCCCCGGCTCTCTTTGCTCAATTACGGTGTGGCAGCCGTAACCGGCATCAGCCGTGTACTCAATAATCGTCATTGGGCATCAGACGTAATGGTGGGTGCCGGCGTGGGCATCTTCTCGGCACATCTAGGCTATCTCATTTCGGATACCTTATTCGGCAAACACACTTCAAATAATTTTTCCCCATTCGATGACAACGGGAAATGGTTTGTGGGACTTTACAATATGCAGGCTCTCCCCTTATTCCCCATCAAAACCAACCAAGAACGCCTAAACATTCAATCCGGAGAAGTCGGCATTTCAGTGGGTATTCGGCATCATCAAAACATTTATACGGGTATGGCAGCCATCCGCCCCGAACGGCACTTCATATCCGGAAGTGTGGGAACTTCGGCTGTGGGATTTGCTGTGGATGCACTATGGGGCAGACGCATCAGGGAGGTATGCAAATCCTCGTTCAACCTATTGCTGGGAATAGGAATCACAGAAAACACATTAAATCTCGGTCGGCAAATAGGATACTCGTACATCCAACGCTTTTATGCACCTCGCACACACATTACATTAGGGTGGAGCAAACCCGGAAGCGGCAACCGCTCCACCACACTGATGCTGCGTGGCTCGCTGGAATACAATAAAACCTACATCCTCAACGGTTCGACCTTACAGCACACCCGGCCGGCTATTGAACTCGGTTTTTCGCGCCATCTCTACCTTTTCTGATGTCAGAGGAACCAAGATAAAAATCAATTGGAATCTGAAACTGATGTGGAAGAAAAGAAAACCCGAACAACTTGTCAGTTATATGTTCCATTAGTAAGTACAACACAATACTAAATAAAAATACGCCGCAAGGCCAGCCTTGCAGTATGTACAATCAATCGTTTAACTTTGAGCCGAGTTATGCGTGCTAAATGGCACGGTCTTTGTATCTTTGTATGATATAGGGCTATTGGTCCACTAACTATAACTGCTAATAAATGACTTTACATAAAGAAGGCACAGAATTCATTGTATGTATGCTGGTGGTACTCTGCGGTATCCTCAGCGCCATCTATTTATTTACGGGACCCAGTGTTCTTTTCGTGGTTTTTTCCTCTATTTTTTTCATTCTGGCCGTTTTGGTCATTAACTTTTTCAGATACATTCCCCGGCATCACCCATCGGCTGCTGACCCCGATGTGGTAATAGCTCCGGCCGATGGTACGGTGGTGGTGGTGGAACCCACCAAAGAATGCAAACTGCTAGATGGGGAAGAATGTATGCAGGTTTCCATCTTCATGTCGGTTTTTAACATCCACGTAAACTGGATTCCGGTCAATGGTGTGGTGGAAAAATATGTGCATACGAATGGCCGTTTTCGAGCTGCCTATCTGCCCAAAAGCAGCGAAGACAATGAAAATGCCGCTATGCTTATCCGCACACAGCGTGGTCTGCGCGTTTTGGTGCGTCAGATTGCCGGAGCGGTGGCGCAACGAATCGTAACGTATCCACGCATCGGCGAGCATGTGCAAATCGATCAGAATCTAGGCTTCATCAAATTCGGCTCACGCGTAGATCTCTTCCTGCCTATGAATAGCGAAATACTGGTGCACCCGCGCCAAAAAGTGCAGGGCAATATTACCACCATAGCCCGTCTGCCTCACTAAAAAGATAAAATCGACCATGGGTAAAATCAGAAATAATATCCCCAATATGATTACTTCGCTCAATCTGCTGAGTGGAGTACTCTCCTTAGTTTGCTCGCTCTATCTGGGTGAACAAAATATGGCGGTGGCTCTGATTATTGCCGCTGCCATTTTCGATTTTTTGGATGGCTTGGTGGCAAGATTGCTGCATGCCACATCACCCATTGGCAAGGAATTGGACTCGCTGGCAGATGTGGTGAGCTTCGGAGCAGCACCCGCCGGTCTGATTTTCGGAGCATGGATTCCGGAGCCGGGCACCGGAGACGTCATAATGGTTCTACCCATTTTCCTAACCTCGGTTTTTGCCGGCATTCGTCTGGCAAAGTTCAATGTGGATACCCGGCAAACGACATCTTTTATCGGCTTGCCGGTACCTTCCAATGCCTTGTTTTGGATTGGTTTTTATGCTCTGGGAATGCGTTACGATGGGTTTACGACTCCGGATATACACTGCGTAATGCTATGGACAATGTGGGTTATGTCTGTGGTAATAAGCGGATTGATGGTTTCGGAAATACCAATGTTTTCGCTCAAGGTGCACGACTTGAAATGGCACGGCAATGAATGGCGCTATATGCTGTTGGCTGCCTCGATCATTCTTTTGATCGTGTTGAGATGGGGTGCCATGGCTCCCATCATCGGGCTATACTTGATTTTATCGCTTTTGGCACGGCAAAAAGGCTTCGGCGATAATATGCACACGAAAAAGTGAGTAAAATCCGTTTTTATTAAGCTCAAACTAATATTTGATTAGAGATGTATTTCATACTGATATTAGCACTAATATTCTTGCTATACTATCTGCTTAAACCGCTACTATACAGATGGCTACAGAAAGTAGCGCAAGACAACTTGCGCAGAATGACTGGTATCAATCCGGACGAGGCACAGTGCAGACGGCAAGCCGATAAAAAATCCCAATCCGGCAAAGTGCAGGAGAAGGTTAATTTGGATGAATTGGCAAAAAGAAAATTCGACAAGGAGAACAGCAACGACTATGCCGAGTTTGAGGAATTGCCCAAATAGCACGATGCAGAAACTAAATAATCCAATGGCTTGTGGGTGCTTTTGCGTATCTTTGCGCTCGGAGAATATACCCAAACTCATAGTCCCTATCAACTAATCAGCGTGAAACGATTCCGAAATCTCCGGGCAGATTATTGGTTGCCTGTTTTGGTGCTCTGCATACTCATCTTAAGTGCGTGCGGAGTGAATCGTATAACAGGCGAAGCCGCTCCGGACAGAGCGGTGGTGGACAGCCTGCTGCAAAAGACAGATTCGCTGACAACCGCAATGGCATCATTGGCAGACTCTGCCACCGTGGACTCCATAACCGAAGTGCTGAACCGTGTATCCATAAGACCGGACAGCATCCCCCCCACCGAAACAGATTCGCTAACCGCAACCCCCAAGACCGCCGACAGTCTGACAGACTTGATGGCAGACAGCAGCAAACGCCACTTTAAATTGGACGATGTGGTGGAATACAAAGCTCAAGACTCGTTAATTTTGGAAGGAGCGAACATGGCCTATCTGTATGGCGAGAGTTCGGTCAAATACACATCCAAAAGTTTGGAGTCGCACTATATGCGCATCAATCTGGATAGCAGTCAGGTATTCAGCCGCTATGTGCTGGACAGTATGGGCAAGCCTGCCCATATGCCAGTATTCAAAGACGGCGAAGATAGCTATCAATCCAAAACGATGAGCTATAACTTCAATACCGAACGAGGCTATATCACGGGTGTAACCACGCAGCAAGGCGAGGGCTACCTGACCTCCAACGAAACGAAAAAGCTAGCAGACAACACCATGTTTATGAAAGGTGTGCGATACACCACCTGCGACCTGCATCAGCACCCTCACTTCTACATCAATATAGACAAAGCCAAGATGCGTCCGGGCAAGAATTTGGTTTCCGGACCAGTTAATTTGGTTATTTTGGACGTACCATTGCCCATCGGTCTACCTTTCGGTTTTTTTCCTTTCAACGAAACTTATTCGTCCGGTATCCTGATGCCTGCTTTCGGTGAAGATTATTCCCGTGGTTTTTTTGCACGCAACGGCGGTTATTATTTTGCATTCAACGACTATGTGGATTTAGCTCTGACTGGTGAAATTTACTCCAAAGGCTCGTGGGGTGTAGGTGCTCGATCCACATACCGCAAACGCTATCGTTTCAATGGCTCGTTCGACTTCAGCTATTTGGTTACCACACAGGGCGATAAATACGTAGGTGACTACTCCAAAGCCAAAGACTTGCGCCTGAGCTGGACACACACGCAAGACGCCAAAGCTGACCCGGTGCAGAATTTCTCTGCCAGCGTAAACTTCTCGACCAGTTCGTTTAACCAAAACTCGCTGGATCATCTCTACAATCCTGCCACACGCGGACAGAACACAAAGAGCTCTTCCATCAACTATTCTCGCAGCTTCCCCGGCACGCCGTGGAGGCTTTCTGCATCATTCAGCATCGACCAGCGTTCGGTGGATAGCACCATCAATGTGACGCTGCCGGACTTATCACTAACGATGAGCCGTATCTACCCGTTCAAGCGTAAAAACCCGGTGGGCAAAGAACGTTGGTTCGAGAAAATTGCCATCAGCTATTCGGGACAATTGCGCAGCACCATTACCTCCAAGGAAGATGAAATCCTGAAAAAGAATTATTTCCGAGATTGGAAAAACGGTATCATCCACCGCATTCCGGTAACGGCTTCTTATAAACTATTGGATTATGTGGACTTGACTTTCAATGCCGACTACACTGAAAGGTGGTATTCGGGGCGTGAAGTCAAGCAATTTGACCCACAGCAGAAAAGGATGGTGACAGTGGATACCCTTCACGGTTTTAACAGGGTATTTGACTTCAACGGTTCTATGAATGCCAGCACTACCCTATACGGTTTCTATAAACCACTGCCTTTCATGCGCAAGAAGTTGGAAATGGTCAGACATGTGGTCACACCGCACATTGCTCTATCTTATCGCCCGGACTTCGGACACAAGCGATGGGGATATTGGCACACCTTAAACTATGTGGACGAACAGGGAAAACTGCACACGGAGCACTACACCCAGTTCGACGGACAGATATTCGGTCACCCCGAAAGAGGTAAATCGGCCTCCATCAATTTCGGTATGGAGAATTCGCTGGAAGCCAAATGGCGCAAATCCATAAAAAAGACAGAAGAAGGCACAGAAAACGAAAATGAGGGTAAAGAAGATGCAGATAAAGAGGAATTCGATAAAATCAGCCTGATAGAAAACTTCAGTTGGGATTGGGGATATAATATGGCTGCCGACTCTTTTAAATGGAGCGATATCAGCACCAACCTGCGACTGAAATTCACAGACCAATTGGGTTTGAGCCTCTCTGGCAACTGGGATCCTTATGTATATGAATACAATGTAAGCCCGGAAGGTGCAGTAAGAGCTTATGCCGTGGATAAAATCCGATTATTTTCGGGCAAAGGTTTCGGTAGTCTGCGCTCTACCGGCACATCATTTAATTTCAGTCTGAGTCCGGAAAAAGTAAAATCTTTCTTTGCTCTTTTCGGCAAAAAGAAAAAAGAAGATGACAACAAAGACTCCAAAGACAATAACAAGAGCAAAAGCTCCGAAATTCCAGGTGGCAACAATAATTTCGGCAACACATCCAACCCCAACGACTTCGGAAGCATGAGCATGAACGATCCAGCAAGCAAGAAACATGAGGAGGATAAATATGACCAAGATGGTTATATGGATTATAAATTGCCTTGGAATTTATCTTTCAACTATGGTATTCAATTGGTGCGCGATGTGTTTAATATAGACAAAAAGGGATTCGATTATAAATTCGTGCAGAACCTATCCTGCAACGGGAACATCCAACCCACGAAGAACTGGTCTATCCAATACAATCTGAACTACAACTTCGAACTGCACAAGATTACCAATCTTACTTTAAATTTGGTACGCGATATGCACTGCTGGCAGATTACCGCCAGTGCCATTCCTCTGGGTCCTTACAAGTCATACACCATGACCATTGCCGTGAAGAGTGCACTGCTGCGTGACTTGAAATACGACAAACAGAGTTCGTCGCGCGGCAGAACAAACCTGTGGTACTAAACTGACATTGAATATGAATAATTCTTCCGGTTCTTTCAACCTCGGCGGAATATTTCCCCCGGTCACTCGCAACCTCATTATTATCAACTTTTTGGTTTGGTTTGCAGAAATCGTCTTACCTCGATACAATGTAGATTTGGTGGGCATATTGGGATTGCACTATTTCGAAGCATCGCAATTCAACATCGGACAGCTATTCACTTATATGTTTTTGCATAGCGACCGAAGCATCGAGCACGTGTTTTTCAATATGTTTTCGCTCTGGATGTTCGGTTCGGTGGTAGAGCGGCATTGGGGCGTATGGCGATACCTCTTTTTCTATCTGACCTGCGGATTGAG
>CAMFNC010000211.1 GCA_945965245.1 uncultured Porphyromonas sp.
GCACAATGGAGCGTTGAGTTCGAATATGGTTCGCTGGCTGCGTTATCGGCCTCATCCTTCTATTGAGTCGTATCACAACGGCTATCAAATCCTAAACAAAGCCAATGAACGTTATCTGGATCGCAGTATCCGAAAACAACAACCCAGAAGGTTGACAGTGCGCCCCAAACAACAATACAATATATTTAATATTCTGTGGGGACGCTCTTATGATATTCATCAAACCGATTGGCGCATAGCGGTGCCGGGGCTGATGGATTTATTGCCGGAGCGAAATGCAGCCGATGGGCTTTGGATGGGCTTCAATACGGAACTTTCTTACCGCATTGCTCCCGGAGTTCGCTTGGCATATCACCCCGACTTATACTATACACAGCTGAGCAATCAATGGTTTATGCGCCATTACCTGATGTTGCACTATGCTCCTTGCAGTGCAGCCGGATTGTTTTTGGTGGGAGCCGGTACCTCTTCGACCGATATCCATTTGCAGACAACTCGAAATATTTATCTGGACGAACATCCGGCCGGTTTGGTGGGCAATACCGCTGCCACCGGATACCGAAAAACTTTTGCCGTGCTGCGCAACGAGCTGTTTATTGGTCCGCTGCAACTGATGCTGGGAGGTGCTTGGGAGCGGCGCACACCCTATCCTTTCTTGCGGGAGGCTCTGACCGTGCATCGGGCATTGACCGCACAGGTGGAGCTGCTTTGGCATCTTCTCCCTTATTTTAGCTACTCCACTGCAGGCGGAGCCAAATATGTGGGAGATGCCGGTGTGATGGTGCCGTTAATCGGATTGGATTACCGGAGAGCTTTTGCCGTTGGCGGCCGGCCGGATATGCTCATGTCAGATTACAGCCGCATGGAAGGGATCGTAAAAGGGGTGTTTCTTTTCGGGGATAAAAAACATCTGCATTATCAGGTAACGGCCGGTGGATATCTGCATCGCACACAAGTTTTTATGCCGGACGAACGTTTCTTCAATACCGTATCTTGGGGTACACGCAATCTGATGGAACACAATTTCATCACGCTGCCTCCGGACTATATCGGAGGGAATAAGTGGGGCACGCTGCATCTGACTTATTACTCATCTTTGCGCAAAAAGTCAGATCAGCGGATTTTTGAGCCGGACAAGGCATTTCATCTTAATGCAATATGGCACCCCAAGGGGGAAAAACCGTTTGTGGAAGGTGGCTATTCGCTGGGTATCGGGCATGATTTCATGCGTCTGGGCATCTTCTTGGGTTATGATGCCGAACGGGGTGGTTGGCATCCGGGGCTTTGTCTCAGTGTGCCGCTGCTACGGCTCATCGGTACACAGACCGAACGTGAATAATAATAGGAAATTATACAATGACGAAACAAAAAACTTTGAATTTGGGCGGTAAACTCATGTTACTGGACGAACCGGTGGTCATGGGCATCATCAATATGACACCAGACTCGTTTTACTCCGGCAGCCGTATTGCCGGCGAAAAGGCCATCCGCAATCGCATTGAGCAGATTGTGAACGAAGGAGGTAAAATGGTGGATTTGGGGGCTTACAGTTCGCGCCCCGGTGCCGATGTGGTATCGCCGGAGGAGGAGATGAACAGGTTGCGTCCGGCTCTCCAAATCCTGCGGGATGAATATCCGAATTTGCCGGTTTCGGTGGATACCTTTCGCGGAGCTGTGGCGGCAGAATGTGTGGAGCAATACGGCGCTGCTATCATCAATGATATTTCAGGCGGACAGATAGACCCCGAAATGCTGCCCACAGCCGGCAGACTGGGCGTGCCGTATATCCTGATGCACATGCGCGGCAATCCGCAGACCATGCAACAGCAAACCGAATACCAACATCTGACGGCTGAAATCATTGATTATTTTGTGGAAAAAGTGGATTATCTGCGTGCCTTGGGTGTCAAAGACATCATCTTGGATCCCGGCTTCGGCTTTAGCAAAAATCTGGAACAGAACTATGAGTTGATGGCGCAGATGGAGGAAATCACGGCAGTGCTGCCGCTGCCCTTATTAGTAGGTATATCACGCAAGAGCATGATATACAAGTTCTTCGGCACCACACCTCAGGAAGCTTTGAACGGCACCTCGATTTTGAATACATACAGTCTGATGCACGATGTCGACATCCTAAGGGTACACGACGTGCGCGAGGCGGTGGAGTGTGTGCGTATTACCCAATTACTGAAGCAATATGAGCCGAACAGCCGGATTATCAGATCCGAACGCCAAGGATAATCGGCCTTCATTTATCTCATCAAATACATTTTTTCTTATGTGGATACCATTTACGATAAAGGATGCCATTGATATCGTCTTGGTGGCGGTCTTTATGTTCTATGTTTATAAGGTGCTCAAAAATTCGGGCAGCCGTGCGCTCTTTATGGGCATTATCTCCTTTATCGTGCTGTGGATTTTGATTTCGCAAGTCCTTCAAATGCGACTGATGGGTGCCATCATGGATAAATTCGTGAGCGTGGGTGTATTGGTGCTGGTGATTATCTTCCAAGAGGAAATACGTCGCTTTTTGGCTACATTGGGTAGTGCACACAGCATGAGGTTTCTGAAAAAGATATTCGACCACAAACGCGAATCGAATGACGAACTGCCCAAGTATGTGGCTCCGGTGGTGCTGGCGTGCATGAATATGGCTCGCAAGAAGACGGGGGCACTCATCGCCATCCAGCAGCAAATGCCCCTGTCGAACTATGAACACACGGGAGAGATGTTTAAGTCCGACATTAACGCCCGATTGATTGAAAATATCTTCTTTAAAAACAGTCCGCTGCACGACGGTGCCATGATTATAGCCAACAATCAAATTCGTGCGGCAGGATGTATCCTGCCTGTGGCCAATGACTTGGATCTGAATAAAGATTTGGGGCTGCGCCACCGTTCGGCTCTTGGACTGGCGCAGGAAACAGATGCCAAAGTGATTATCATTAGCGAGGAGCGCGGAAGTATATCTCTGGCATATCATGGCGAAATTCATGTGGATATTACAGCCGATGAGCTGCAAAAATTATTGATTAACGAGGCATAATTCGAATGGTTAGAAAATGGTTCTTGGCCGTTTGTGCTTGTTGCGTGGCTCTAACG
>CAMFNC010000212.1 GCA_945965245.1 uncultured Porphyromonas sp.
CCCCACCCGCGCGGGGGGGGCAGCCGCAAATGATCGATATCCATCTAAGTCTACCGTCCTTGCAGCAAATCTCCGATGTTATCGGCCGAGTTCTCTGTCTTTAACATGGACTTAATAAAGATAAGAGCCATCAATTTAACCTTTATCAACGACTTATGTAAGTACAGACTCCCGTGTCTTTATTTCTTAACGAAATCACTTGTCAATCGTACTGTCCATATCTATATAACCGAATCGTTAGCATTGCAACATTGAATAAATAATATTATCGTCTTAGATTCAACGTAAAACGGATTTCATTTTATGCACAAAACGAAAACAAAACATACATGAAAAAAAATCGTTTTGTGCACAAATAAAATCGGCAGCCTCCGAAGCCGCCCGCAAATCCTTCTAAATACTGCTGTGCTCAGGTAGAGCTTTACGATGAAAATAGAAGAGTTCGGTATCATTACCGAACTCTTCTGCTTTTCATCATCTATGTTTAACTATTCAATCACTTACGCTCGTTTCAAAGAACGGCATCGCTAACGATCCATCCTTTCCGGTTTGCACTTTCTTTTAGTGGAGCATCCATCGGTTTATCGTCCAGCCAAAGATCCCCCTCTTTGCTCTTACCCAGATTGGTGATGATCTTATCGAGATCTCCGGCCGTAAATGAATTGCCGAATAGCCACAATTGAGCCATCATATTTCCAGATGAGGAAATGAATCTTGTCAGCTGGTTATTGTAAGCCACGACGCTAATCAGTTGCCCATTATGAGATAGGTCCAAAGTCGTCAGCATATTGCCCGAGCAATCCAAACCCATCAACTCGGGGTTCTTGGATAAATCCAATTCCGACAAACGGTTATTGAAACACCACAAGGTGCGCAAACGAGGATTGGCAGACAAATCCAAGGCTTCCATTCTGTTGTTCGAAACATCCAAACTTTCTAAGGCAGGATTGCCGGAGAGCTTAATACTCGTTAAGGCGTTGAACGGAACATGAAGCGTCTTGAGATGCGGATTACCCGAAATATCTATATGTGTGCATCCCACGGATTCAGCATCCACACAAGTTACATCGCCGTGCACTTTGATCGTATTTACCCCTGGAGCAAGTCGATAGTCACAACTCTTGTCGAATACCGCTACATCCTCCGACGCATCCGATGCTCTCACTCCATCACCATCGAGATCTATCCAAACGCCGGTTCGATTTTCGGGAAGAGCATCGATGGTCAGAGAGATAACGCTGCCGGCCGGATTGATTGACAATGCTATCACGCTCTTGCTTTCTTCTCCGCGATTGCCTCCGATGACTTCCATATCTTCGCGCTGACAACCTGCTGCCAAAATACCCCAAATTAGGGGAACGAAAAACAAATATTTTCTCTTCATTGCTATTCTCTCTTGTTTTAGTCCTTAATTTTCACCTTTCTCACTTGACTGATTGTGCCTGTTCCTTGTAATCTGACCACGTATATTCCGGATGACAGCTGAGCCACTACGGCCGTCTGATGTGCCGGTACCTCTTCCTGTCGTATTAGCTTGCCACTCAAATCGGAAACAGAGATGCGACACGACTGATCACTGCCGTTGGTTATGGTCATCCGCCCTTGTCCCGAAGCTTGTACTTCTATTTGGGAAGAGGGAGCCGTTTCGGACAGGTTGCCACCGTAAGAGAGGCGGAAGCGTGCTCCCGTGTCTCCACGCTTGGCGGTAAATGTGTACGAAGAACCGTTCCGGATACGAATGCGGGCGCCATTGACCAAATCCGTAAGTTCCAACTCTGTATCGGAGGGCAGACCGCTCACGGCAAACTCGGCCACATACTCGCCGGTGACAGGGACATCTAGTCCCACGGTCAGAGTCTCCCAGCCGGGCACGGTGGACACGGCATAACGTTCTTCCGCTTCTCCATTCAACGCATAGAGCTGCACATGTCCGGATTCGGAGATTTTATTGGCATCCCATCCGTCGTCATATCCTTCAGTTGTATGCTCATTGGCAAAAAACAGAACACGGTCGGCATATCCACACCCCAACACGTCCATGGCAAGCGCCGGCATACTGCTTGCAGCGGAAACACCGGAGCCGTCCTCTACGGAGCGGAGCACGATTTGATTACCGATACCGTCATTCACCGTGGTGTTTTTAACGAGCTTGTCGTATTTGATTTTGAGTGTGGAGTTGCTGCCGCTCCCCTGCAATACCAAGAACGTCTGCATGGATGGAATACGGTCAGGAAGGTTGGCAGAGCCGGCTGCATTCACTGGTACAGCAAGGTATTGACCTCCCTGATATCCGTCCACGGTGCTGCCGTTCAGCTTGCGCCACTGGTCTCGTGTGCCGGTATTGAAGAGATATACGGTTTGCTTCACGCCGGAGGGGAAGTTTATCGCATTCTTGATATCGATGGCGGCTGTATATGAGTTACCCACCAAGTTCGCACCCATATAATTGACTCCGGACGTGCGCGTAAGGGGTACGTCTGCATCACCCACGTTCAACTGTCCTTTCATCTTATAGACCTCCGTGGGTTCACTCGTGCTGCTGTTCGTTATCTCATAGCCTTTGAATTTCTTCAACTCGGTATCCGGTGTGTAAGGTGCTCGCTGCCACTTATCGCCGTTGAATGGCTCCACCCATTGGTTTATGGTCTCGTCACCGGATACATCCGATGAGGGGAAAGTGGTATTCTGAACGGGAATACCGAAATATTGCCAGCTCCGACGATACATGCCGCAGGTCTCGCAGTCGTAAGCCTTGCTGTAAAACTCCACTACGGCGTCCACATTGCGGTTGTCACCGGGGTTATCGAATTTCAAGGTTCCCGTGGGCAGATTCCAACCGGATTTCACCACTATCGTACCTGCAGAGGGATTGCCGTCCATCACTTTGCCCTGTATCGTCAGCTGATTGTTTTGGGTGATAATCAAGTCCTTGTCCGATGCATTGATCAAGTTGCCGATTACGCGCCCTTGGGTGCCGCTCTGAGGCATATGATCCAGATGCAAATCCGCCTTGGCAGGGTTACCATTATTATTTGCAACTGTAGCAAACTCAACATCCTCACCTGCTGACGGAACCTTATTATTTGTCCAATTCGATGGCACATTCCACGCATTGGTACTTCCCGAGGTACCTCCTATCCAATAGTTCTTTACCCGCATATATGCAAAGTATGCACTACCGATGGGCTTCTTCCAGCTGATGCCGATTTCTCCTCCATCGGGAGTAGAACCGGATACGGAGCCTTCAACCAAACGATAAGTTTCACCTCCATGCGTGATGACCTTTTGGGATGGCGTAACGGAGAATTTTTGATTGTTGGGGTCATCGATGTTCTTGTTCATTTTAATCCACTTGGGAGCTATGTGTTCTCCGGTGGCGGGAAGAAAGAAATCTTCGGTCTGCAATACCTCGGCATCACTCAAAGAACCGACCACAGAACCATCAAGCTTTATCGGCTTTCCTTGTTCGTTGACCAAAACATAATGCCGTTTGATGTATCCATAACCCAATTTCACAGCCGGACGTGGAAAATCTTTCTTCTGATGTTTTTCTCCATTGGAATTCGTAAAATCGAGCGAAGCCGAAAGATTGGTATCAAACCCGCCATTGTCCGGCACACTACTCGGATCAGGATTGATATGCCCTTTATCATTCTGTATATCTTCCACATTAGCGAATACTCGATAGGTCAATGTGGCATAATCAGATTTACCCATACCTCCGAGGTTCCATGAAAATGTTTTGCTACTTGAATCGTAAGAAACCGTACCTTGCGACACTGTAACCTTATTTGTAACATCGCCTCCATGATCCCCTATTTTATCAATAATAAACCCCGGGGCAACAACGTCCTGCACATTTCCATCTTCGAGACCAACCCTGATAGATTGAGCAATGTTATCGAATACGGTAATCAAATCTACAGGATAAGCAAAGTGGTAATGATCTCTGGAGGTTGCTACACGAAAAAGGGTCTCACCTGCAATGGTGTTATCTCCGGTGTTTAATCCGATGGAGTGAATGATAATGCCTTTATCCTTGGCAAACTTAGCTTCATTAACTGCGGCATTGCACGGGAAAAGATGATAATCCGTTCCATACCTACTAAACCATTTTATAGTGGGAGTTTCTTGAGAAAGGTGTTTAGCCTCAGCAAACTCTCTATAATAGTCATAATCGCTTTCCTTGAGATTGCCTTTTGCATATAATCTATCCCTCCAATGATGGTGGTTGATTAAATCGACCAAAGCATCACCTTGATTGCGAGCAATAAAAAGATTCGGATCTTGGCTTTTTAGATAATATTGAATATTTGCTTCGCCATCGGATAAAAACACAATATGCTTCTGATGGGCGGATGAAGTTCTCAATAATTCCCGTGCTTTGTGCAGACCGTCTTGAGAATTTGTTGCTCCGTCCGGATGTATATCAGATATCAGGTCTGTTAATCGTTTGTCATCTTTTGTAAAGTTGGATTTCACATGAGCTTCATTACTAAAAGTAACCAAGGCTACTTGGACATTCTCCGTTTTCTTACCTTCCGGGAGCATCTTTTTTATAAATGACTTGGCAGCCTCTTTTGCATACCAGATACGATCCGGGTCTTTTTTCATTGAACCTGATTTGTCAAAAACCAAAACGATATCTGCATTCTCTGGCTTGGCATCCCCGGTTTCTACACGAAGAGTTATATCCCATGCGTTAGGATTGGTCAATGTACTTGGATTCAATACCGGAGTGGCAGATTTATTCACCACTACCGGCACTACTGGTCTTCTCGTCTGTGCTCGCCCTTGAAACGGAAAAGCGACAAGCATGAATATCACTACCGCAATCCATGAAAAGAACGACTGCACATGAGATTTTATATCTGTTTTTTCTTTCATAATCTTATTAATTGCTGAAGAATGAAGTGTAAAGGGAAAATAACACTTACGAATACTCAAATCTCAATATCATAAGAGTACCAGTGGTTCCGCTCGATTTTATCGGGCAGTGGTACCACGTGGAATTCCGGTCCGAATTCCGGAGGTGGGAGCAATCCTCCATCCAAGGGATATAGAGCAATTTGTATTGCAGCGCCTTTGTTGTCGCGTTCGTTGATATAGGTAATCGCCTTGAGGCTCAGTACCTGGCCTTGGCTGTCGCATTTGTATCCGAAACCCGCATCTACTTCTGGCGTGGCATTGAGAGAACCGCCCCATAGCTGCCAGTCCGTGACCTTGGGCCATAAGTCATGAGCCGAATCAGTGGGGTCATCGGGCTTCACTCCGGGTTTGAGCACATAGGTGCGTTTGTCGAAATGGACGTATCTATACTTGAAGTTGCTCAGGCTTGTTCCGATGAGCTGCTTCTTGGTTTGATATTTTGCACTCAGTTTGATGTTCAATACCACCTTGGCCACGGCACGTGTAAGCGGAACGGTTTTCAGCTGATAGTCCGTTTTAAAGTCGTGGTCCTTATGTCCAGACATCAAAAAAGGGGATTTGAGCTGTTCTGACCATGGTTTCTCGGTTGTGGAGAAAACATTCTGTAATGCTCCGACACTGGTTACGGCATCCAATTTTCCTTTCAATGCAGCATCTGCATTGGCCACGACATACACTTGTCGCTCCCGGGCTTCATTCTGAGTTATCGGCAGGATTACTTTCTTTTCGCTCACCAGCCAAGTAGCTCCCATAGCCGAGTGGTTGTCGATATAGTATCTTTTCGGATTGGTTCCTGCGTTGTCGAACAGCAAGAAATACAGATTGTCGATTTTCTGCTCTGCCATGCTGCCAGGTTCGGTGCCGGCACGCAACTCCTCGTGGAAATCACTGACGCTGAATGATATCTCGATGGGTTGATTTTCTTTATGGTTCATCTCATTGTCTTTCGTACACGAGGTAAAAAGATATACCGACAACAACGAGAGAAAAAGCAATTTATTTTTCATAATAAATAAATGTCACAGTCTTGTTTATTTCTTGCTAAATTCTTTCACGGAGGCAGAAGACATATCCTTATTGTAGTAAACCTTCATATAAACCTGCCCTGCTCCCACGTGATCCTTATTTATCTTGTAAGACACGGTTTTACCGTTGTCTTTCTCTTCGAACTCCACTTTCTTTTTACTGATATCGTCATCGAAGTAGGCACCATTGTCCGCCTCCAACGTGACTTTGTGCGGAGCACAATTCTGAAGGGTGTTGGTGATTTGTACTTTACCGTCATCTCCTACCTCCACGGCAAAGCCATAGCCCATGTACAGTTCCTTATTCACCACATTCCAGTCGGTTACGGAATAGAATATTTCTATCTGATTCGGCAGGTCTTTGATCACATATTTATAATGGTGGTTCCGATAGATGGTATATTCGGGTTGGGAGGATGAGACGTTGCCCTGTGCATAAGGCAGATAGGCACCGCCCGGTATCGGTCCGGTATGGGTGATGATGGGGATGTCGTAGCTTTTGTTTCTTGTGTCCGTGATCCGGAAATAATTGACAGGCTTGCGGTCGGAGCCCAATGTATTCCATATCTTGGAGGATTCCACATAGGCAGCCGGCATATAGGCTATCCAACTGTTTTTGCCCGTTACTCGTCTCATCGTGATGTCGCTCTTAAACTCCGTGGTAGCCATGCTTTGAGGTGTGAAGCTGAACTTACGGCTCGCGTTTCTCAGTTCCACAGTCTTCACATACCCGGTATCTTCGGAATCGAAAATCACTTCCAATTTTGCCACCGCACGAATGAGCTTGACACAATCCTCGGTGAAGCCATTGACAACTGGATGAAACGGTATGGGCTGATATACGGATCCTCCCTTTACGATTGTCTGATTTTCATATACCCGCGCCATTGGGAAACCTTTATTGTCTTTGGCTCCGAGATAAAGGTCGGGGTATCCTGTGGGCGAATGGCTGTCTGGTAAATCTTGGAAAGCCCGCATCTGTGCATCCATCTCCGAACGGAAGCTAAGATTTTCAAATGCTTCAATCATGCCCGGCAGCAGATTGGCAACGAAATAGAAATCACGCTGCCCCGGAGTCATCTTGGACGAAAATGCAAAAGACTTATCTCCGCCGCTGAAGTTGGTGGTGTAATATTGTGCCACTTTCTCTCCCGTTGCATGGTCAAAGACCACCATGGCCAGACTGTGCACATGGTCTTCGAAGTCTTCCTTATCTTTATTGATCGATTCCTCTCCATGGATATGAGCCGCCCGCGTACTGATGGACAGGTGGACCAAATCCTTGTTTTCGGGTGGTTCAATGTTTTCTGTCGTTTTCTGACATCCTCCCATCATCATGACCACCAGGAGGATGGTGACATATTTTATTTTGATATTCAGCATGCTCTATCTGTTTTATCCTTTAATACCGAATCCGGCATTGGTTCTTAACTGCTACTGCTGTACACTTTTTTCTATCAATGGGATTGTACGGCTCTCAGCTCCGATATATAAAGATTCCGTGCTGTGGTTTCTCCGGCCGACACTTCCGAATTTCTGCATGGTTAGGGCATCTCCAATTCTACTTCGTAACTATGCACCATCCAGTCGTTCACATAGATTGCCCAGCAATAGTATGTACCGCAATTCAGACATTTGTCCTTGAGCACGAACTTCACGTTGAAGTCGTTTAGGCAGTCCAAATTCACGTTGGGATTTTTAATCAAGATGCTGCCTATCAGGTCAGTCTTCCAGATGAGATCCCCTGTTTTCTTGTTTCGGATCAGGATTTGATTGTCGTATCCCGTCTTAAGCTTCATGAGCGAATATTTTGCCGTCAGCTTGTTTTTATCAATTGTAACGACCGAGGGATATGTCAGTATCTCCTGCTTCAGAGGCATGGTGCCGTCTATATTCATCACACCGTTTCCCGATGTTATTTCCACTTCGATATCTCCCGGCGCAATATTTTTGGCCACGGATTCGTGCAGCTCTACTTCCACATTCAGTCGGTTCGTCACTTCTCTGAGGTTTACGGCCGTATGTTTATACACCGTACCGACCTGTGTGGGATCCTCCAAAAAAACGGTAGGACTTACTCCCTGCCATACTTGATGATTTTTCAGTGCTGCTGCCATACGCTTCGTTGCTTTGAGCGTAAGCATCACGTCTTTTTTTGTGGTTACTCCCTTGACGAAAGGAGTCTGCGTGAATAAATTGTCATTTACACCGCCCCAACCGATAAAAGAGAAATATCCATTCGACACCGGAACCAAAACTTTGAAATCTTTGTCTAATGATACGTTTTTTTGACGTATCGTAGAGACCAATACATCTTTGTCGTCAAATGCGAAAACATGCAAGTCAGACACTTGACCGATATATGTAGAATCTACGGCGCAAGGTGTTTTGGAGTAGAATTTTACATACACGCCCTGAGGACATTCCGAAAGATCTTCATAAATATTTTTGCATCCTACAAGCAATGCTCCAAAGAAAAGCAGTGTCAATGCGATCTTGTTTCGTAAATTCATCACAACTAGTCCTTTTTATAAAACTGATAAGGAATAAAGAGGAGGGAAACCCGCCATGTGTAGAGGAAATCCCTCCTCTTATTCTGGATTTATTTGGTTTACAGAGTCCGACGGACTCCTAAAAACATATTGTTCGGATTAAATACTGAGATCGATTTCATATGAGTGAACCTGCCAGGGAAGAACTGTGATATCCACACTCATCCAGGTTTCGGGTGTGCTCAGAGGATCATCCGGCTTGATGGGGTTTTCGGGTTCATCGGGATTATCCTTGGGTTTCGGGTCAGGATTATTATCATCGTCGCCCGGATTATTGGGATCATCGCCAGGAACAAGAGGATTCCAGTTCGTACCGATATTTTTGAATCCTTTGATGTGAATGTGATAGATGTGGTTGCGCAAAACAGGAGAGTTAAACGGAGTTTCCACATTATCGGGATTGACCCATGCATAGTAGAGTACCTTACCGCCCACATACTTGGATACTTTCTGACCGGTCACGCCACCTTTAGCCGGATTTTGCGCATTAGCCTTAGAAGCATAGAACTTACCATTGGCACCCAAGAAGAAGTCATCACCATCTTTATATGTCGTAGTGCCGTCGGCAAATTTTGCAGGAGTGAACTTGGCACGAATCAACACGTATGCGGTATTACCTTTGACAAATCCGGACTTAACCTTGTCGGGACCGATTTTGTGATTGGTCGGCAAAATGAATTTGCTGTTCTTTGCATTATCTTCAAGTTTTATAGAACCCATGTTGCCGGAAGCGTATGTGGCAAGCTCGGGAACTTCGGTACCACCGATTTTCTTGGTTCCTTCTGCTTGATAGTTTTCCCAAAGACCGGAGTAGTCATAGCCGACATCGGCTTTGGTATAGTAATTAGACGCTTCAGGCTTGAAGTCGAACTTGGGAGTCTTGAATTCGGGACCCGGTTTCCCTTGGATATAGAAAGAGTTTTCACCCTGTGCAAGTACCCATTTTACCTCCGATACGGTACCGATTTTTTCATTAGTGACCGGTCTTTTTACTTCATAAGTTTTTGCCTTGGTTGTCACGATAACACGAGCTGCGGCTCTGGCTACCGTCACGTGACCTACGTTCTTCGCACCGGCGATGGCTTCGGCTTCCTTAACATTATCTAAGACGTTCAGCGTGGAAACCTCGCTATTGGTCATCACGATAATGTCACCATGTGTATTATCGTATTTAGCGATTTTGCTGGCAGATGTAGATACAGCAGTCTTGTTGACACCTGAATTGGCAAGTGCAACGGCTGCATCCGTATATGCTTTTTCGAATTGAACGGCATCGGAGAGAGCTAACTTGTTAACGATCTCATCGGTTCCGTTTACGAGGGCATAAATCTTCTTATTACCGGGTTTGGTCTTGATCGCCTTTTTAGGTTGAAGTTTGCCACCGCTAAGAGGTTTAAAATCGTCTGCTTGAAATTGACCGGTGGATACGATATTAGTAGCTACATCAACGACAAAAATGTCCACACGGTTGATTTTATCTTTACCTTCCCATGTCCCTACCTTGTTGTAGTCATCGGGCAAAGCTCTGGTCTCCGCGGGGAAAGAAAGCGATACACTTACATAAGTGTTGCCTTCCTCCTCGATAGAACCGGGTTCCTGACCGGCTTTGTTACAAGAAGCCAGTCCCATAATCAGAGCAAGCGATGCTGCTCCGACAGTCATTAGAAATTTTTTCATTTTGTTTAATTTTTAGTGATTAAAATTGGATTGAATCCTTTAAAAATTTTATTTGAAATATCTCTCAAAGAAATACTCTCTCAGAGCTCTTTCTCATTCTCATTGGTTCTGTTTTTCCACCTTTTCGAGTTCTTTCAAGTTGTGCTCGGCAAGTTTATCGCCCACGGCCAATGCTTTATGGAAGAATTCGCGTGCTTTGTCGTACTCGCCCATGCCTGCATATGCCACCCCCAGATTATTGAAAGCCTCCTTGCGGTCGGCAACCTTACGGAGTCGTTCTGCCGCCATGCGGAAGTTGTTGGTTTCAATATCCACGGAGCTTCCGTTGATGAGTGCCACCGGTTCGTTGGGGAAAAGACGTGTGGCGATGTCGAAGACTTCATTAAACTCCTTGCTGCCTTCGGGATAGGTTCTTGCCACCAAATACATTTCGTTCAGGCTCAGATGCTTCGGATTGGTCTTGATGACCTCCTTGGCTTCTTCCACATCGAATGCTCTTACATTGTATGCAATCACATAGTCCGTACGTCTCAGGGGCGGATAGAAGCGATTCATCAGCATTTGGTAAGTGGCACCGTTGTCGATGGCCATAATCTTGGCATCTCTGGCATCGGGGTTGGCGGTGGCATCGATGATATCAATCACTCTCTTCGCAGCAGGAGTTTCCGATTCGAGCAGAGCTTCTCTGAGCCCATCCCAGTCTTCGCCGTGTCCGACAACGGATTTGATCTGATTACGACCGATGCCGAGAGTGGTAACCAAGTAATCCACGAAAGAATTGGCACGGCGGCCGGCAAGTGCTCTGTTATACTCAAACGAGGCTTCCGGAGAGGCATATCCCATCACGGCAAATTCGGTGATATTGATGTCTTTATTGCCACGTACTTCGGCGATAACCTTGTCCACACCGGCCAGTACCTCTGCATTATTTTTATAGTTTCTGAGTAATTCGGATCTATCCACCACAAAGTTGAGGGATGCCGAATGTCTGTCTTTACGAGCTTTCACCGGTTCTACTTCCGGAACGATATACGTCAGTTTGTAATCGGGTTTGTAAGGCTCCGCCACCACACGACCGATCAAGACCTTATCCATCGGCGTGCTCTGGCAGTTGGCACATCCCGACACAACGATACGCATCACCAATGATGCATTCTGCATCCATGAAGAAAAAGGCACCGATGTTGCATAATCCACATATTGAGAAGTCTTGTTCTTTCGTGCAATCACGGTGTAAGTATCGGCCGGGGTTCCCGTGTAATTCTTCAGCTTCTTGTTTCGGACAAAAATCTTATTCCTCGTCTTTCCTGTTGTGACCACAGCCGGCAAATCCATTTTCTCACCATCGGATTCGGAATGCAAAACGGGGGTGAGTATCAGCATATCGTTGGTGCCGAGCTTCAAATTGTCCAATGATACATTCATCCGAATATGCAATCGTCCGTTCCGTACCATACCGGACGCGCTGTCAAATCTTACCTCGTCTGCATATCGGGACTGCGCAACGGCATATCCCGTTGCCACTATCATAATATATAATGCAAGTATTATCTTTTTCATTTCCTTGTCGTGCTCTCTGTTATTTAATGAGATAAATCAGCGATATCACCGCTTTAGTCACTCCCCAATAAGTATGGTCACCCTCTGCCAGCTTCGAGCCGCAAAAGACACATGGATACTTCTCATAATGGATACGAGCAAAGCCCGCGCCGAGACTCAACTCGAAATTCCAACGAGGACTCAACACCCATTGATAACCGTAGCTAAGACCTCCGCCATAGAGGTAACCCTGGTAGCGTGCTTCCTTAAATGCTTTCAAACGACCCAAAGGAATATCCCATCCTCCCACATTGAACTGCGCTCCATGCGCATGCAGACCCAAGAAGTGGCCATTGAAGGAGTCGCACGTCCAAAAACGCAACTCGGGTTGCACCAACCAGTGCTTGAATCGCTTCCCGTTTTCGAAGTTCCAAAGATTGACCCCACCTCCCAACTGCAAAGTGATTCTCTTGCTTAACGCCATTTCCAATCCCAGATTGGGAGAGCCTGCAGCTCCCCAATACAGAAGATTGGAAGTGATAGCCGCTTTCTGTGCACTTGCCGTTTGGGCAATGCCAAGCAGAAGCAAGAGAAGAAGAATTGTTCTTGTTTTTCTCATATTAATCATTGATTAAGTATTATATTTTATTACACCACTTTATTATTTTTACCCACCTTATATCGCTACCTGTTCTGTTGTCATCAAAAGAGAGTCGGCAAGGCATGCCAAGCGTATGAAACTGAACTGAAGAGGCATTGACATGCCCGCCTCTCTCTGATAATCCGGCATCCATTTACATCCGAAAAAATCGAACTGGCAGATGCAATATTCACCTCGGTTGTCTGTCAAACCGCAACCCGTCCATGCTCCAAGAGCACACGATTATGACTTGCAGCAGACGAGTTGCGGTGCTTGCACCCATTCCTCTCCCCAAAAAATGCTTATAAAAAGGATGAGGTAAAGTGCAAACCGGTTCAACAGCATCCAAGTCGTTAAAACAAGTATCTTAGCAACAAACTCGGGAAAAACATTCTTTATAAAATTCAGAAACCATTACCGCCCGGTATCCTCCGATACAAGCCTTTCACCATCAGGATTATCCACGCTCAATTTCACGGCTCCCACAGCAGCACGCATGGAGGCACGAGGTGTGAACACAATTTTCGGACTCTTAAGGCTCGCCTCCGTTACATTCTTCTTCTCGCTCATCATCCTACAAGGCACCGAAATGCGAAAACTGCCCAGCTCACCCAACTCCACACTCTGCCCCATAAGCATGGCATCGCAGATCGTGGCAGACAGGCCAATAAGAACTTTGGATACATCTCCGGTGGAGAGCGACGTTTCACACGCAAGGCGATCGATCACCATACGATTGGTCATGCGTGAACCAGATTTGGGTACAGCAAAATATGCCGTCTCACCCTTGCGACTGCCCATCGTCAGCCTGCGCTGTTTAACCTCGAATTCTATCATATCTTAATTCAATTATAATCTTGCTCGGAATATCGAAACAGACCGATATATCAAACCGCTCCGACACATGAGTATGAAAGCAACGGATAACGACTTGTCATGGATACAACCGGATGCCCCAACAACATCAGAATCAGACCGCACATATGCATCTCTATCCTTTTTTCTTTCATGCTTCTCTCTTATCATTTTACTATCACGTCTCTATACTTTCATATAGAGAGACACTAAACTCAAACAAAACATAACTTGCTGAATGCAAGAAGATAACAATACGAAGCTATTCCGTTTGTGCGACAGAATGACAAGTGTGTGTGTTTTGCTGATACATCCGATATATAACACTCTGGCTATGAATGCCATAACAGAATCCGCCCGGGAGATTTTGCTGTCGCTTATACAGACGGCCTGTTCTTCACAAACCAAAAAATGTTTTTCAAAATACTGAAAATCAGCTATTTATAGGACAAGATAAAACGGAATAAACTCATGAAAGCAGACCCAAATGCTGTCGCTTATTTCGAACTATGCTACTTTCGTGAGACTGCACAAAGTCGATGAAAAAGAAGAAAGAAACAGCTCACAGCTTGCTAAAAAACATTAAAAAATGGAAAAATTGCCCAAAAGAACCGAAAACCGCTTGTTATGTCATATATATTGTTTTACTTTGCATCGTAATCCTCAATTAATATACCACATGATGGTGTACAAACATGGGGCGTCTCTATATATGAAAGTATAGAGATTTTAACTCCATAGGAGGGTCGATATAAAAATCATGAAAAGGGCACCGAAAATCCCATACATACATAATTTGCTGAAAATTTGTGCACATAATTTCTTTAAAATGTGCACATTTTCATTTTGTACACACAAAGAATCAGCACCCTCCCCTCAGACAGCCCCTTAAATTCCTTCCTTTTTTGCTTCCACATTCACACCATCGACAAAGATCTTTTAACGATACTTACCCAATCCTAAGATATATAAAGAGCAGCACGTTGGAGTAGTAGTCGCAATATTCTTTGTATTTTATTTTAGTTTCGGACAATCGGTCAAAATCCGAGCCAAACAAATGCAATGAATCAAATATTTTCTTCCTTTCAAATTCAAATATAAAGAACGGCTGCCCCACCCGGTATAAGGTGAGGCAGCCGAGGAATGATCGTTCTCCATCGAAGTTTACCGTCCTTGTATCAGCACTCCGATGTTATCGACCGAATATTCCGTCTTCCGATTGTTTTGGCTTAGGTCGATGACGGCGCACGTTTTGGAGATATTCAGCTTGTCGAATTTCAGAAGGTTGTCCCAAATTACATTCTTGCGCTCCCGGCCGATATAGGCAGAAATATCCATTTTGTTGCCCATGGCGGAAACGATGAATAGGATTTGCGGATTATCTATGGAGTCTGCCATGTGTCGGGCAAACATGTCATTGCAGTTCATGCACGAACTGCCATTTTCGCGCACAATCACAATTTTGCGAAATCGCTCGAATTCTTTTTCGCTATCGGGTCTGTGCTCCAAATAATACGTCCGTATTTTGTCCACGTCGCCGGTCTGCTTTTGCGTGCAAGCTCCGAGGAGTAAGGCCGTGAATAGCCCTACCCAAAAATATTTATTGTTCATATTTGAAAAGTGAATAGGTATCTTTGCCGAATATTTCCGGCGTTTTGCGCAAAAGATACAGCCCCTCTCTGCCCACAAACCCCGATAAATAGTACTTGTCTTCATTAATTTTTGTTTCCGAAAGTTTATTAAAATCTTTGTCAAAAATGATAACGGAAAAAGGAAGTTTCCCCTCATTCATAGGTTCCCTCACAAAGCAATAATACAATTCATGATATTTATCCCACAAGATTTTATCGATAAATCCATACTCTCTGTATTTTTTATTCAGAAGACTCTCATCTTGTTCATTTTGCTTATATGTAATAGGGGTAATTCCAATGTTTGTATAGCAAGATTTTATCGGCACTATTCTGTATAAATTTCCTGCTAATCCATAGAGATATAAAGAATCTGAAAAAGCCGAGCTAAACACATTCATATCATCAGCCATGGTGATGTTTTTTCCCTCGCTTACCATTAAATTATCCGAGTGTACAAAACGACTATACAGCAAATCCATTTGCAACAATGGGTGGGCATCCGAATAAAATGCCGTGTCACAGATCATATTATAAAATCGAATCTTCTTATGGTTATACTTTTTTTTGTCTTTTTTATAGAGTTTTTCAATATCATAATATTGAATGGCTGCCCTTACGGTTTGTTTGTCAAAACGAAACGGTGGGTAAAGAACCACACCTTTTTCTTGCAACAAATAAGAATAATCTTTTTGAGCCAATATTTTTCCGTTGTCATCGACCAATAAAACAATATTGCTTTGATTCGAAAGCAAAGCGATGCGATTGGGTTCTACCATATCAAAAGCTATAATCCGTGGCGGAATATAGTCTTCCAAATCCTTTACCGAAAGTTCTTTCAGTTTATTGCCCTGCATATCAAACAGGCAAATCTTTTTATCGGTGATAAAATTGGCAAAGGCTACATA
>CAMFNC010000213.1 GCA_945965245.1 uncultured Porphyromonas sp.
GTTGCTCTATCCAGCTGAGCTACCTGACCCCTTTCTTATGCTTTACCGTCATTGAAACGTGCGCAAAGGTAAACA
The DNA here is from genome assembly GCA_945965245.1 of uncultured Porphyromonas sp. Classification (GTDB taxonomy): domain Bacteria; phylum Bacteroidota; class Bacteroidia; order Bacteroidales; family Porphyromonadaceae; genus Porphyromonas. The sequence continues at coordinate 76 of CAMFNC010000213.1, forward strand.
AATACCATGAAATATCATCTATCCGAGCCCATTATTTGTTCATTGAGGCCAAGAACTCGGCATTGGTGGAAGTCAGTGACATTTGTTTTTTGACTTGCTCCATAGCTTCGATGGGATTCATATCCGAAAGGAAGTTACGCAATACCCACATCCAATTGAGCGTTTTCTCGTCTTGCAGGAGGTCGTCACGGCGCGTGCTGCTGGCCATGATATCCACGGCAGGATAGATGCGTTTATTGGAAAGACGGCGGTCAAGTTGTAATTCCATATTGCCCGTACCTTTAAATTCCTCAAAAATCACATCATCCATCTTAGAACCAGTCTCCTGCAATGCGGTGGCCAGGATGGTCAGACTGCCGCCATTTTCGATATTACGTGCTGCACCGAAGAATCGTTTGGGCTTTTGGAGCGCATTGGCATCCACGCCACCAGAGAGAACTTTACCCGAAGCCGGCTGCACCGTATTGTAGGCACGTGCCAAACGGGTAATTGAGTCCAAAAGAATAACCACATCGTGACCGCATTCCACAAGCCGTTTGGCTTTGCTGAGCACGATTTCGGCTATTTTGACATGACGCTCGGCAGGTTCATCGAAAGTAGAAGCTATCACTTCGGCATTTACATTGCGTGCCATATCAGTCACTTCTTCTGGACGCTCGTCTATGAGCAAAATAATCATATATACCTCCGGATGATTGGCTGCAATGGCATTGGCTATATCTTTGAGCAACATGGTCTTACCGGTTTTAGGCTGTGCCACGATAAGACCACGCTGACCTTTGCCGATAGGGGAAAACAAATCCACGATACGAACTGCCATCTTATCAAAAACGGATGCCACATTGGGTGACTCCAAGCGAAACTTTTCGGTGGGGAAAAGTGGCGTGAGGTGGTCAAAGGGTATGCGGTCGCGCATTTCCTCGGGAGGCAACCCATTGACTGATTTCAGTTTTTCGAAGGGGAAATATTTCTCGCCATCGCGAGGCGGACGAATCGTACCGCAAACGGTATCACCCGTTTTCAGCCCCATCTGTTTGATTTGCGAGGGGGATACATATACATCGTCCGGCGATGAAAGGTAATTATAATCGGCAGAACGCAGGAAGCCATAACCATCCGGCATAATCTCCAATACTCCCTGACACTCCAATGCATCGAAAAAGTTGAATATCTGCTCCTGTGGCTCCGGCATACGTGGTGGTTGCGGGGCAACAGGTGGCTGAGATTGCTTATTGAACTGACGGGCAGAAGCCGGTGCAGGTTGCTGCACCTGAACCTTCTTGGGCTGCTGAGGCTGTTGCTGCTGAATGGAGGGCAACATTTGGTCGAGGAGCGAAGATTTGTTTTTGTGACGAAACACACGTGCTCCTTCGGCTGCCACCGATGCAGACTCTTCGGTTGCAGCATCCGCTTTTATCTCTTCCGCAGGAGTGACAAGTACAACCTCCGGAGTAGGCGAAACGGTAGCCGTCACAGACACTACCGGAGCAAGCACCTCACGCACATTTTCGGCCAATACTGGCTTCTCGGCGGTTTCCGTTTTTTGCCTCCGAGCTTCTTGGGGCTGATTACGCTGAGAGCGAAACTCATTGTTCTGAACCCGTGTATTGACTTTGGGTTCGTTTCCAGGAGTGGGTTTGGTGTTCGACGCGTCGACATTTTTATCAGTTTCAGAGTCGGCTAATATATCTGCCTCCGGCTCTTCTTTAGCATCTTTAGTAGAAGGTCTTCCTCTTTTTTTCCGAGGTTGGGGTTGCGTTTCATCATCTGCGGCATTGGTTTTTTCCGTGGTAGATTGGGCTTGTTTTTGTGCACGTGCCGAGTTTTTAGAGGCTCTTTTTTCCTCTTTTACTTTTATCTTCTCAGCTTGGACACCAGCCACATTTACGGCCTGCTCGTCCAAAATGGCATAAATAAGATCTTGTTTCAGCGAAACGCCCTTTATCCCTAATTCGGATGCTATTTCTTTCAATTGCTCAACTGTCTTGTCGTTGAGTTCCGAAATATTAAATTTCTGCATAGAAATATAGTATAATGTTTTTTCTTGATATCAGTACAGCCGCTGCCCATACCGGCACGAACTCATACTATTTAGAAAAAATGATTGAGAATTTTCTCCCTTATTCTCCATACATAATAGCACGCTCACAAATCAGAGTCATGCCATAAATACAAATAGCGGGGAGAGATGCGAACTATCACGATGCTTCGAGAGAACAATAAATACAACCGTTTGAAAGCATCTTTCTTATTTTGCAAAGATAGTAATAATATTGACACCACACATATCAGCCTATAACTTAAACGCCACTGAAATGCACTCGGTTGCGGCGACAATATTTTTATGCTACTTCTTATCACTCTTTGATGAGGAATTTATCTTTTATATCCATAAGAGAGTTTATCAATAGCTCTCTACCCTTTTTGGTGTCCTATTCTATTCCACAGAACGAGGAAATATCAGGTAGTATTATTTCTTGTAGCATATTTTCTCTGCGTCTTGCACTTTTGCGAGTCGTTTGTTATTAATCCTAAGTTCCCAAAGCATTATCTCCTGCATCTCCTTGTTTTGGCACAAGCGATTAATAAGATTGGAAACCATCTTGTGGAAGTTCTCAAGAGCATCATTGATGAAGTAATCAAATTTACTTGTATAAGCCTTTACCGATCCTTCATCGTCCGCAAAACGTCTGGTTAAAAACGGAAATATCTTTTCTGGACTCTTTGGCCACCTGTTTGAGAGATACAGCCGATAAGCCATCCCGCAAAACAATATCGGACACCACTTTGAATATATCATTTTCGATTTCTCTTGCCGTTCTTCTTTTTAGTCGCAAGTAGTCGTAAACAATTGTAATTCGTCATATTTTAGTCATAAATCATAATACGACATTTTACATGCCACATTCTAATTAGAATGATATTTCTGCATCTTTCATCCCTACAAAAAACACCCTCTTCTGCTATACGGTATCCTTTCTGCACTGCAT
>CAMFNC010000214.1 GCA_945965245.1 uncultured Porphyromonas sp.
TTTATGTATAAATCAAAATCAATTTGTGCATAAAATTTTTCAGCCCCACAATCGGAATAAAATACCTATTAATACAAAATGCCGGAACTCCTTATCTATGAGGAAATCCGGCACTATCAATTAAAAATAGCCAGCTTAAAGCAGCATGCCTGCTGCCACTTCTTTGGCGATAGCATCGCCCTGCAACTTGGCTGCAATGGCCAATCCGAATGCATATGCAAATGCAGGACCTTTACCGGTGATTATATTGCCGTCCACTTCCACGGCCGCATGGGTGTGCGTAGCACCTGTAAGGTGTGACTCGAATCCGGGATAGCAAGTGGCGCACCGTCCCTGTAATAATCCATTATACCCCAAGACCATTGGTGCTGCACAGATGGCAGCCACCACGTTACCTTTGGCATGGATTTCTCGGAGCATGACGCCCAATTTTTCATTGTTTTTCAGATTTTCGGCACCGGGCATACCGCCTGGCAGAACCAAGGCATCGGCATCGGTAATGTCAATCTGTTCGATTAACTTCTCTGCCGTAATCACGATATCATGAGCACCCTTGATTTGCAGCGTGTCGTTTACGGCCACTAAAATGGTGCGTATTTCGGCTCGGCGCAATACGTCTATGGTGCCGATGGCTTCACTTTCTTCGAAACCGGGAGCTAAAAATACATAAGCTGTTTTCATTGTTCTTTCAATTTATTAATTATCCTTGTTGTTAATCAATCGACCCTTATGGTGATTATTGTATTTCGAAGTGATAGGTAATGATACCTCGTTGGTCATTACCGCCGGGAATGGCATTGAAACGTGTGGCTTTGGCAGCTTCCACGGCAGCATTGCGCATACCCGAATCACTGATTTGCGTGCCTTGCGGTTCAATCCAGGCTTCGGTTACGCGACCTTGACTGTTTACGGTGATACGAACTCGGATACGTCCGCGAATTTCTTGAGTCACACGAGGACGGGTGAGGATACCACCATTAGTTACGATGGTGCGTCCCTCCAATGAGTAGCTGTTACCACTGCCTCCTGGCACTCCTTGATCTCCGGCCGGTTGGGCTCCGGTTCCTTGATTTTGATTGGAACTCTTGCCGTTGAATGCTCCGGCTATTTTGCTATTTACTTCTTGGCGGATTTTCTCCTGTCGGGCTTTTTCTTCTTGTTCACGACGCAATTTCTCCACTTCGGCAGCCTGCAGACGTGCATCTTCCTGTTTGCGCTTGAAGGCCTCGGCCCGGGCATCGTCCATGGGCTGAGGTTTCTTCTGCGTAGTCAGGTTTTTTCGGTTCTTTTCTGCCTTAGGTTGAGGTGTAGGGTTGGCGGTAGTGGGTGGGGTAGTGGGTGTTGTCGGCGCAGGTTGCGGCATTTCTTTGGGTTGTACTGCACCTTGCGGTTCCACTTCGCCTGAAGACATATCCACGTCTCCGGCTTGTATCAATAGCAGTTGCGGGATATCCTTCTTGACAGATGATGTCGCATGCAGGGTAAGTAGAAGCAGCAATCCTACGATGACGATGTGTATAAGAAATGTGACCAAAAGAGCCGTGAGCCGATGTTTGTTTTGCATGATGTTTTTCATTCATTTTGTGCCTGAGTGGCTAAAATGATTTTGTATTGCAGAGCGGCAGCAGCATTAATCACATCCACCACTCGGTCGTAAACCACATCTCGATCAGCATAGATGGCCAGGTAGGCTTCAGGATTTTTAGCAGCATAGTCCTGCAAAAGCGGTTGCAATTCCTCTCTCAAAACCTCGTTGCCTTTTTCATTACCGAAGGCTATAAAGAATCGTTCGTCATGGCTCACCGTGATGCGCACGGGTGGCGTTTGGGGGGGAGCTTGCTGTTCGGATGAGGGTAGATTCACTTGGATGGCATTGGGCACAATCAGAGTGCTGGTGACCATAAAGAAAATCAGCAGCAGAAAGATGACGTCCGTCATCGAAGCCATGCTGAAAGATGGGTTTACTTTAGTTTTGCGTTTCAGACTCATGCTGCCGGTTCATTTAGCAAATCCATAAAGGCAAGCGTTTTGGTTTCCATCTGATTGATGAGCTTATCCAGGTTTGCCGTAAGGAAGTTGTATGCAAAAAGAGTGATGATACCTACTGTCAAACCGGCCACGGTGGTAACCAAAGCCTCATAGATACCATTGGATAAGAGAGCTACGTCCACCCCGGCACTGCCGGCATTGGCCATGTCGAAGAACGCCTGTATCATACCCGTGACCGTGCCCAAGAAACCAATCATGGGAGCTACGGCAGCAATGGTGGCCAGCAAAGGCATGCCGTTTTCCATCTTTCCGATTTCAATGTTGCCGGTGTTTTCCACCGTAACCAAAATATCATTCATAGGTCTTCCCAATCGTGTGATGCCTTTGTGTATCATGCGGGCATAGGGCGTATTACGTTCTTCACAGAGTCGTTTGGCTGCATCGATTTTCCCCTCGCGGATATAATCTTTGATGCGTTCCATAAAGGAACCGTCCTCTTTGCCGGCAGCTTTAATTTGAAGTAGCTTGGCCACGAATAGGTAGATTGCCAGCAGAGAAAGTATAAGCAGCACAATCATAATCCAACCGCCCTTCAAAGCCAAATCCATGACCGAAAGTTCAGTGGGCGATATGGGCGGCATGGCCGCTATAATAGAATCATTCATAGAGTATGTATTGGGTTGTTTATTGTGTGTGGGGGTTAGAATTCAAGTGCACGGCGATAACGTGCTATGGTCAGCTCTAGTCCATCGAATAATGCTTCCGAGATTAAAGCATGACCAATGGAAACTTCATCCAAATAAGGAAGTTGTGAAGCAAAATACCTGAGGTTGGCTTGGTTGAGGTCATGACCTGCATTTACTTCCAATCCCATCTCGTGAGCATGCTGTGAAGCAGCAGCAAAAGGGGCTACGGCATCAGCCGGATGAGTGGGATATTGAGCCGCAAAACGCTCAGTGTATAGTTCCACCCGGTTCGTTCCAGTTTTGGCAGCCCATTCGATATTGTCCAAATCGGTATCTACAAAAATAGAGGTGCGCACGCCCAATGATTTGAAATGTACTATCAATTCGCACAGATGTTCGAAATTCTTTTTCACTTCCCAGCCGGCATTGCTGGTCAGAACATCCGGAGCATCGGGCACCAGTGTTACTTGTGCCGGATGGATATCTTCTATCAGTCTGATGAAACGCTTGTCGGGGTTGCCCTCAATGTTAAATTCAGTAGAGATGCTTTTTTTTAGGTCAAAAACATCTTGATAGCGGATGTGTCGTTCGTCAGGACGGGGGTGAACGGTGATACCCTGTGCTCCAAAACGTTCGCAGGCCAAGGCTGTTTCCACCACGTTAGGTAAATTGCCACCACGGGCGTTTCTCAGTGTGGCAATTTTGTTTACGTTTACACTAAGTTTGGTCATATTCCAAATATATTTGATATGCTTATATTTGTATTAAATATATAGCTTTTTAATGCTATTATTACAAATATAGTGCATATAATCGGTAAAACTAAGCCTTCGTCAAGCTATGAAATATAGAATTTTACTCTTCGGGAATCCTCGGAAGACTAATCAGAAAGAATTGTTGGTTCCATTTCTGACCCAATTTAACCATCCCGACGTGCAGTTATTTATCGAGTATGATTTTGCGACTGCCCTTTTTGCGACTTTTGAGATCCCATGTCATTACCAATCTTTTACGTCCAGGCAGATACCGGAAGCTGATGCTGTCATCAGCCTCGGAGGGGATGGCACGTTTCTGCATGCGGCTCGCTGTGCTGCGGATTTCGACTTGCCCATTTTGGGCGTCAATATGGGACGATTGGGTTTCCTTACGGAAATGGATTGCTCCGAAGCCATGAATGTATGCCGAAGTCTTATGAATGGCGAATTTGCCGTAGAGGAACGTACTCGGTTGCAAGTCTATGCCGGTGATAACTTGCTGGGCGAAGTGATGAATGAGGTGGCTGTACTCAAGCGAGATACCGGCTCCATGATTCGCATCAGCACCCATTTGGGCAATTGCTATTTGGCGGATTATGATTGTGACGGTTTGATTGTAGCTACTCCCTCAGGCTCCACGGCCTATTCGCTCAGTGTAAACGGCCCCATTCTGATGCCCGATAGCCCTTCGCTGATTATCAATCCTATCGCTCCACATACATTGAATATGCGTCCTCTGGTGATTTCCGATAAGCAAGTAATCCATCTGGAGGTGGAATCTCGCAATAATACTTATCTGGTGGCTTTGGACGGTCTTACCCGTGCTTTTAATTGTAATGTGTCCATGACTATTTGTCTATCATCTAATCCCATTCGCATGATTAAGCTGACCGACCGTTCTTGGCCTGATATGCTTCGCCGTAAACTGATGTGGGGAGCGTCGGTGCGTTGGTAATGAATTTTAATCATAACCTAATCAATGATATGAAACTAAAAACTCTAACATTTATTCCTCTGCTTGGCGGTATTATACTGTTGGCAGGCTGTGCCCGAACCGGAGGCAATCACTTTATCACGGATGCCACTTACAGGCAAACGGTGGAGGCCGATTTTGGCAAACGTGTGGAAGTGATGGGCAATCATCTTTTCGATGCCATTTCTCCGGATTCCATGTCTGTGGCCGAATATGAAGCCATGCAGTTTCTCTATGCTTATATGAATACAGCCGACTTGGCCGATTATACTCCGCAGTATTATCTGGAAAATGTGCGCCTTTCGTTTGCTGCACGTGACTCTATGCCGTGGGGTAAAGAGGTGCCGGAGGAGCTTTTCCGTCACTTTGTTTTGCCAGTGCGTGTCAATAATGAGAACTTGGATAGCAGCCGCAGTGTATTTTATTCCGAACTCAAAGCACGAGTGGGCAAATTGGGCATGAAAGAAGCAGCTCTAGAAGTCAATCACTGGTGTCACGAGAAAGTTACCTATGCCCCCAGCGATGGACGTACGTTGAGTCCGCTCTCCACCATGCACAATGCCTTGGGACGGTGTGGCGAAGAATCCACATTTACCGTTGCGGCTTTGCGTTCGGTAGGTATTCCGGCACGTCAAGTATATACCCCCCGATGGGCTCATACCGATGATAATCATGCTTGGGTAGAAGTCTGGGTGGATGGGAAATGGCATTTCATGGGTGCATGCGAACCTGCTGCCGATCTGAATGATGCATGGTTCAATAGTTCCGTGGTGCGCGCTATGCTCATTCATACTAAAGTGTTTGGGCATTACAATGGACCTGAGGAAATCCTCTATACGACCAATAATTACACGGAAATAAATGTAATAGATAATTATACTCGCACCGACCAGTTGGATGTGCGGGTGGTGAATGCTGATGGAAATCCGGCTGCCGGAGCTTCGATTCGGTTCTGTATCTACAATTATGCCGAGTTTAATCCTGTGGTTACCAAAACGGCGGATGCCGAAGGTAAATCCTCTTTGCGTATCGGCAAAGGTGATATGTTGGTTTGGGCATCACAAGGAGGCCATTTCGGTTATGGCATCAGCCGAGCCGAAAAGCGTGAAACCGTTAGAATTACATTGGGAGATTTCGACCAATTGCCCGAAGAAGTTTCTTTCCGTATCAATCCTCCTATGGCTGATGCGCTACCCACTACAGCCACACCAGAAGAAATAGAGAAAAACAATGAGCGTTTGGCGAAAGAGGATTCTATCCGTCATGCATACGAAAGCACATTTATGACGGCAGAGAAATCTGTAGCATTGGCCAAGGAATTGGGTGTGGATGGCAGCCATCTGACAAACTATATGCTTACCTCTCGCGGCAATCACACTGCCATTGGCGAATTGCTGAAGCAGTCCGATGCGGCTTTGCAATCCAAGGCCATGAATTTACTCTCTGTGATTTCGCCCAAAGACCTTACGGATACCCCATTGGCTACGCTGAAAGCTATTTTGGATGATATGCCCGAAACCGGAAGTGAATTTGAATTGCAATATGTGGCCAATCCCCGCATTGGAGTGGAATTGCTTACGCCGTATCGCAGTGCATTGGCGCAGGTTTTTGATGCTGAATTGAAAGAACAGATTCGAACAAATCCGACTCGTTTGGCAGCATGGATGAGAGAGCACATTCATTTGGATAGCCTCTATAATAGCCAGCGTATAATATGTAGTCCGATGGGTACGCTTCGTGCTAAATGGGCAGATATGCGCAGCATGGAATATTTCTTCGTGGCGGCAGCTCGCAGTTTGGACATCCCTGCCAGAATAGACCCCGTGACTGGAAAGGTGCAATATGCTTTGCCGGGCACTATGCAATGGATGGATATCAATTTGGGCGAACAGACTGCTTCTTCGGCTCCTCAAAGTCAATTGGCGCTGACTTATCAGCCCACAATCACCTCCCCCAATCCACAGTATTACAGTCAATTTACTTTGGCTGCTCTTACCACGCAAGGCGAAATGCGCACATTGGAATACGATTGGGACAGCAGTTTGGGATGGAGTGACCTTTTCCAATCGCCTAAAAATGTGGATGTCGGCGATT
>CAMFNC010000215.1 GCA_945965245.1 uncultured Porphyromonas sp.
GCGCATTATCGTGAAAAAAGACTCCGAGCTGAAGAATCCGAACGAACCGTTCCTGGCCGGTGAAATCGAAGATTATAACCTTTTGATTCAATAAAACCTTGATATTTCCGCAACGGAGACATCGTTTTATGTTCATCCGCCCGGAAATCACAACAAATAAAATAACCATGCAAAAATTTTGTTTATTGCTTTTGGGAACGTTACTCCTCTGCCTTTCGGCATGTGGAGACAAAAAAGGCAAAGAGCCCACCCCTCCCACACTAAAAGATTTTGTACTTTCAACTACAGCCGTGCAAGTACAGGAAGGTGCATCCAAAACATTGAATATAACCCAAGGGAATGGGCAATATGCGGTTCAATCTGGCGATGTGGCGATTGCTACGGCAGAAATTGCCGCCGAAGTGATCACAATAAAAGGAGTAAAACCCGGTTCATGCGTTATCACTGCAACCGATGTCAAAGCGAAAAAAGACATCGCCATTCAAGTCCAAGTAACCGCATTACCCGAAATATCGGCAGACGTGACTTCTGTGGCTTTAGCTTCCGGCGAAACCAAATCCTTTACCCTGTCCGGTGGCAGTGGTGAATGGGAAGTTTCGGTTTCTCCGGACGGAGTGGTGACCGTGACCATCCAAGGCAACATCGTGCAGGTAAAAGCCATCGGCTCCGGTAAAGCGGTCATTACCATAAAAGACAAAAAGAGTGGCAAAACGCTTTCCATCCCCGTGGAAGCGGCAGCCCCCATTGCCGATGTGGCTGTGGACAAAGATGCCGTTTCGTTGGATAAGGGTAAGACCGCCACGGTAAACATTACCGCTGGCAGCGGTACATACGAAGTGATGTCCGACCACCCCGAAGTGGCCACAGCCACGCTGAAAGGCACGGTTATTACCCTTACCGCCCAATCGCCCGGCACTGCCGTAGTAACAGTTTCAGATACTCAAACAAACAAAAAAGCCACTATCCAAGTGACTGTAAAAGAAGCCGCCACCCCCGACATTGCTTTGGACAAAACCTCCGTTTCCATTAACCAAGGGCAGAATGCCAACGTAAAAGTGGTAGCCGGCAGTGGTGATTACAGTGCAGCAGTAGACAATCCCTCATGTGCCACCGCATCCGTTGCGGAGGGAGTGGTAACGATAAAAGCCATAGCCAAAGGTTCGGCTGTCGTTACGGTTACAGACAATAAGACTAAAAAAACAGCTACCATTCAGGTAACGGTGTCTGATGCCGGTACTTCCATCCCCATTGTCATTGGTGAGGAACTAACGAGCAGACGGGAATAGGACTTCAAGTATCTGTTTACTTATTTCAACTACAAAATCAAGCATTAAATGAAACGACTAAATATATTTTTCTTATTGCTCATAGGCCTACTGTGGAGCTGTACTGACAGAATCGGTGAGGAGTCCGAATCCAACCATGAGGATATGATTTCGCTCACCGCATCTATCAGCAATGATGCATCCATGCGCACTCAGTTCAGCCCGATAGACGGCACGCTGAACCTCATGGGCAAATTTACCGACAAAGACGACATCCGCATCTATATGGTGCAAGGCTCTGTGGTCAAAGAAGTGGCCATCAAGCCCACCAATATCACCAATAATGGTCAGACTTGTACGTTGGCTTTCACGATACCTGCCGAAATAGACAAAACTCAAGAAATGACACTCGTAGGCTATACCGGTATAGGTAGCAATCTGAAGCGGGTGAAAATAGAAGGCGGCAAACTCAGTCTTTGCGTGACTCCTTATGTATCATCACAAGAAGCATTCAATCCTCCGCTGAGATTCGTGATTAAGAACTTCCGTGCACAGAACTCCGGAAACGAAAGCATGAAAGCCCAATTCATGCACATGGGAGCATACGAAGTAATGCACCTGACCAATAAATCCAATGCAGAACTGACTCGTGTGGAATGCAGATTGGGCGATGCCGCAGATTACGGCTCGGCCAATACATGGGCGCACAATCGTTTTTGGGACTCCGCCACAAATTCAAGCTCCTACCCTTGGATAGATTTGATTACCGGCGAAATTACCTATACGAAAGCAAGCGGATACAACTCGTCCCAAGCCCCCACAATCGCTCCGGGTGCCACAGTAAACCTGTATTCTTGGTATATCCCCAAAGAAAACGTCAATGTGCCGGCAACGGTGGCTTATATATATGCAGGAACCCAAAGAGGTAAATCCAAAAATACCATCCCGGCGCAATCTTTCCCGATGCGCATCGGTTTTGCATACCATGCGTATGCAACGTGGGATGGCGAAACGTTGGATTTGACCGATAAAGCCGGCACGGCAAAACCTTATCCCTATATTTCCTTTGAAACCGGTATCGCCAAGGGCAAAAACATCACTTTCTATACTTGGATTTCATATTCAGAAAGCAAGGAAGCCTATGTGGATCTCAATGACAACCGGAAAAAAGACCCTTTGGAAAATCTGCAAAAGACCTTGGGCAACAACATCTTTACGGTGGATAATCCGAAAATTACGTATTATGGCAATCCCATCAGCCTGCGCATTCCCGGTCAGCAATTATCCAAAATCAATATCAGTCCGGCTTGTACGAATTTGGTTGAACTGGATGTAACCAAAAATAACCTTTCTGCAGACGAACTGAATAAACTCTTCGAGCAGTTGCCCGATATCAGCGGCATAGAAAAATCAACGATTGCACCCAAAGCATTATCCATCAGCGGCAACCCAGGTGTAGATGGTTGTAATCCCACCAAGGCCGCCCAAAAAGGATGGGAATTGGACGTTACATTTGTGGATAACACACAGCCCAATACTTATTTAATGATGTCTTCGTATGCTCCGGAGAAGAAATTAACCTTTGCATTGGATGCAGCAGAGGCCGATCGCGCCGGAGTGTGGATTGACCTGAACGGTAATGCCATCCGCGAAGAAAACGAGAGTATCACCTCTTTCGGTGCCGATCACATGCAAACCATCAGCTATACGGCCAAGGATATTATCATCTATGGCAACATCACTCTGTTGGATGTTAAAGGCAACGGCACCATCATGGCCATTGAGCCCACGGCTTCCATTCGATATCTGAATTGCAACGACAATGCCGTTCTGGCTCTGTTTTTGGATAAATGCACTCGCTTGGAATACTTGGCTTGCTCCGGCAACAGCTTCCATGCCAAATATCCGCTGAAACTGAACAATGCCCCCAAACTTCGTGTGCTGGATTGCCACAATGCCGGGTTGCAGATATTGGATTTGAGTACCAACGATGCGCTTACCTTCATCAATTGCTCCGGCAATGCCATTCCCGAATTGACCGTCAAGCACATGAAAGGACTCAAAACGCTCATTGCCTCCAGAAATCAACTGAATACATTGGATGTATCCGCCAACCTCCTGCTCAAACATCTGGAGGTTATCTCCAACGAAATGTCTGCCACTGCACTCGATGCGCTGATGGTGGGTCTGAAAGACTTGAGTGACGATGCCATCGGAGGGGCACTTTGGATAGCCAATAACCCCGGCACCGGCACGGCTAAAATCCTGACAGCCAAGAATAAGAACTGGGAAGTGGATACCAAGTCGCTCAAAGGCGGCAATAAAATCAAAATGCCCGATTTTAATGGTCAAGAATGGTAAACACAGAACAGCATTCACAAAAAAACAATAATCCGATGAAACGAAATATCATAAATCTATTGGGGGTATTGGTTCTCCTATTCACGGCAGCAGGTTGCAGCAAAAAGCATGAGCAAGCCCCCGAATCGCAAGGCAACCGCCTCCTGACTATTCATGTGACCGACAATGGCAATATGCGCTCCATCGTCAAGGATTTGAACTCCAAAGGAGTGGCTATGACTTGGGAATACGGACGTTTTGACCTCCACGTGATTGTGCGCCAAGGCTCCGAAACAGCTTGGGTCAAAAACCTCGAAATCCTTCGGGGCAATACGTATGAAAGTGCCACATTCGAAGTGGAAATCCCCGAAAACATCAACCTTGAGCAGCCCTATGACCTGATAGGTGTAATGGCCAAACGGATACACATGGCAAACGGCAAGGTAATGGTGGGCGTAGAAGGCCATGGACTCTATAGTTTGACTTCGACTTCTTCCAACAACAATACCGATGTGCCCATGTACTTCGCCGTATCGGGTGTTAATCACCACGAAACATCGGTAGATGCCACCTTCAAGCATCTGGGCTCACTGTTTGTACTATCGGTCATCAATACCTCCGACCGGCCGCTACGCACAGCAGGCTTTGCCGTAATCCCCACGGCATCTACAGCCACACCCTTCTACCACAAGGCAGCATTGCCTTTTGTGGGCACCGAAAAGTTGCCATACATTGATATACTAGCTCCGGACAAAACTCCGGAAGAAATGCCGTCGGAAGTGAAATATCCCGAAGTGATTTTACCCGCCGGCGAAGTGACTCACATGGGCTTCTGGGCAATGCCCAACGGCAACAATGCCCCGGAAACCCAAGTGGTTATCTACAATGCCGATACGCGCATGCCCATCATTGCCGACAAGGTAAAAGCCGCAGGCAAAGCATTTGCCGCCGGTATGGCCTATAACATATATGCCGAATGGGATGGCACCACGCTGAAACTTCTGGACAAAGCACCCGAAAATCCGCTACCTGTCGACAATCCGTCCATGACCATCAGCACAGCTCTAAAACCCGGTGATAAAATCAGCATGCTTATCGGCACCAAAACATCTGCCAATGAAAAGGATGTATGGGTGGACCTTAATAACAACCATGTGCGTGAAGCAGGCGAATACGTAACCTCTTTCAGCAATGACCTCGAAGAAGGTCGGCCCATGAAGTTTACTCTGGGAGCTTCCACCATTACCGTTTATGGCAGAGTAAGCACGCTGTCTATACCCCAATCACAATTGACTGCCATAAACGTAGGAGGCAATCCCGGATTGGATGTGCTGAATGTACAGCACAACCAATTGACTCAATTGGATTTTTCAGGCAATGCCCGATTGCGTCGCCTATTGGCAGAGGATAATAAACTCACATCAATCAAATTCGCCACAGGAAGCGTGATGGAAGAATTATACCTCACACACAATGCTTTGCAAACCATAGATCTTTCTGCGATGCCCGATGTTTTGGCGTACGACTTATCAAATAATAAGTTGACCGGCATAACGGTACCTGCAAAGTTCACAACGCTTTTCATTTCCTCATTTGAAAACAATCAACTCCCTGCAACCGAAATCAACAAGATTTACACTTCGCTGCAAGAAACAGGAGAGAAATATTACGACTGGATGTATTGCGTCTATTCCTTCGGCAATCCCGGCACAGCCACAGCCTCTCACAGCATTGCCAAGAGCAAAGGCTGGACGGTATTCGACACCAAACCGGACAGTGCAGCCGTAAGTGGCAAATTGACAGCCCTGACGGCGTTGAAAATGTATTTGAAAACCCACAGCAGATAGTCTTTGCACATATTGCCTTAATACGATAATCCCCGCCCCATATTGAAATAGGTCGGGGATTATCATATGCACTTATGTGAAGTACCGAAAAAAAATCTAATACAAATTGATTTCATTTTATGCATAA
>CAMFNC010000216.1 GCA_945965245.1 uncultured Porphyromonas sp.
ATTTTCCACAGAATGTATGCTGATTTATCGTGGACAGCATTTTTATGAGTAAACTTGCATCAAACCATATTAACTTTGTTCATTACAATTATATACAACAAATGAGTTACATCTCTTCTTTTACGACATTAAGGTCTATTGATTCATTGTCGATTGTCGGTGAAATGGGTGGAAATAAATTTTTCAGTCGCTTTCTTGATGATTGGTTGGGGCGCATTACCGATTTCGGCGTACGTGTGGTTATAGCTCTGATATTCTTCGTTCTGGCACGTTATCTGGTTCGCTTTGTGTTAAGCCATGTGGAGCGGCTTAACGGACGCACACGCTTGGATCCCAATTTGAGTAGTTTGCTCCGTCATGTGATTCGGATAGCCATGTATGTGGGGGTATTCGTGGTGATAGCCAACATCGTGGGATTTAAGCCTGTTTCTTTTGCAGCGCTGATAGCTTCACTGGGTGTGGGCGTGGGTATGGGATTGAGCGGTCAGTTGCAAAATTTGGCCGGCGGAGTCATCATCCTCGTGACCAAACCCTTTACCATCGGAGATTATATCGTGGCACAGTCTGCCGAAGGTGTAGTGCAGTCTTTGTCGCTGTTTCATACAATAATCAAATCTGTTGATAATAAACGAATATATATCCCCAATGGTGCTTTGAGCAGTGGTGTGATTACCAACTTATCGCAGGAGGATATCCGACGCAATGAATGGAGCATCGGTATTTGCTATAATGAAGACTTCGAACGCGTTCGACTCATTCTTTCGGAGCTAATAGCAGAGGATAAACGCATTTTGGCCACTCCTGCGCCTGTCATCGCTCTGAGCAAACTTTCTGCTAGTTCCGTGGATGTCCTGATACGTGCATGGTGTGCCGGAACCGACCTGTGGGATGTTTACTTCGATTTTAATAAAAGGATGTATGCACGCTTCAATGCAGAGGGTATCGACTTCCCCTTCCCACAGCTAACCATTCATCGTAACGAAGTTTAGATGTAAATCCGATACGAATACAAATGGGTGATTTTAGACTGACCTCACGATTTAAACCCACGGGCGACCAACCCGAAGCCATCCGCACTTTGGTGGACGGTGTGCGCAGTGGCGATGTGGCGCAGGTATTGCTGGGGGTAACGGGCAGCGGCAAAACGTTTACGGCTGCCAATGTGGTTGCCGAGCTGAATCGACCCACTTTGGTTTTGAGCCACAATAAAACTTTGGCGGCGCAGCTCTACGGCGAATTTAAATCCTTCTTCCCAGACAATGCCGTGGAATATTTTGTTTCCTATTACGATTATTATCAGCCCGAAGCCTATCTGGCAGTGTCGGATACCTATATAGAAAAGGATATGGCCATCAATGCCGAGATCGAAAAACTTCGGTTGCGCACCACGGCTTCGCTGCTCAGCGGTCGTAAGGATGTTCTGGTTGTTTCGTCCGTATCGTGCCTTTATGGTATGGCCAATCCGGCTGCGTATAACGAAAAGGTAATCCGGCTGCGTATGGGGCAACCCATGAAGCGGGAAGATTTTACACGCATGTTGGTAGAGGCCTATTATGTGAATAATAAGTTGGATTTCGATAGCGGCAAATTTCGTATCAAAGGCGACACGGTAGATGTATTTCCTGCCATTGAAGGATATGAGGGAGTAGCTTATCGTATTGAGTTTTGGGACGATGAGATAGAGCGTATCTCCGGTTTTGACCCTCGCACAGGCAAAGATCTCTCCGTGATGAACAGCTTGCAAATCTATCCGGCCAATCTTTTCGTGACCACCAAGGAGCAACAAGAGCATGCTTTGCAGCTCATTGAAATGGACCTCAACAGTCGTGTGAATAATTTGGAACAGTTGGGCAAAACATTTGAAGCCAAACGGCTTTACGAACGTGTATCCTATGATATGGAGATGATTAAGGAGTTGGGGTATTGCTCCGGTATCGAAAACTATTCGCGCTATCTGGACGGACGGCGTGCCGGCGAACGGCCTTTCTGTCTTTTGGATTATTTCCCCGATGACTTTCTTTTGGTGGTGGACGAAAGCCACGTTACCATCCCTCAAATACGTGCCATGTATGGCGGTGACCGCTCCCGCAAGCAAAGTCTTGTGGAATACGGCTTCCGACTGCCGGCCGCTTTGGATAATCGACCTCTGACATTCGACGAATTTGAGTCGCTTACGCCGCAAACCATTTATATCAGTGCCACTCCTGCCGATTATGAGTTGGCAAAGAGCGAAGGTGTGGTGGTGGAGCAGCTTATTCGCCCCACCGGACTTTTGGATCCACCTATCGAAGTGCGCCCAACCGCCAACCAAGTGGACGATTTGGAAGAGGAAATCATCCGCTGCGTCGATAAGAAACAACGTGTGCTGGTAACCACGCTTACCAAGCGCATGGCAGAAGAACTGACGGAGTATTTGCTGCGCCATCGTTTCAAGTGCAGTTACATTCACAGCGATGTGGATACCCTCAAACGTGTGCAAATCATGGAAGACCTGCGCAAGGGAGTATATGATATATTGGTGGGGGTGAACCTGCTGCGTGAGGGATTGGATTTGCCGGAGGTTTCATTGGTGGCGGTTCTGGATGCCGATAAAGAGGGCTTTTTGCGCTCACATCGTTCACTTACGCAGACGGCTGGACGTGCTGCCCGCCATGTGGAGGGACACGTGATTTTCTATGCCGATCAAATGACCGACAGCATGCGCCGCACGATGGAAGAAACGGCGCGCCGACGCGAAAAACAGTTGGCGTATAACGAACTGCATCATATCACGCCGCAGCAGATTGTCAAAAACAGCGTGGCCATCTTCCGAGGTGACGAACAGGAAATCAAGAGTGTCGAAAACAATGCCTATATCGAACCTACAGTTACTCAAGTGGCAGACCCGGTTACTCCTTATCTGAATAAATCTCAAATCGAAAAACTGATTAGCGAAACACGCAAGCGCATGTTGGCAGCAGCCAAAGAATTGGACTTCATCGAAGCCGCCCGCTTGCGCAATGAACTTTTGGCTCTGGAAAAGAAGCAGTCTGCTTTCGGCAGGTAGTCTTCTCACGTTTACAATTTTAATCCGGAGGGTCTTAAGTAATGAATTTTATGGTTGGATGAGAGAATCTGTAAATACACCATTGGCTTAATACGAGGAGCGGAGGGTGACGGCAGCATGCTGTACATCGCCTCCGAAAGGCGGATTATGTTTGGCCACACGCACCTCGATGCTGTATATTTCTGCCGGCCAGTGGTTATGGATGGCACGTTCGATGCGTCCACATACATGTTCCAATAGCTTGGATGGGCTATTCATTTCCTTCCGTACCAATTCATATACATCCGCATAGCTGATGGTATCGGTCAGTTCGTCACTTTGTACCGAGGCATCTGCCCGGACTTCCAAAGCCAAATCTACGGTGAAATGATTACCCACACGGGTTTCCTGTGGCATTACACCGTGGTAGGCATAAAATTTCATTCCATTCAGTTCAATCTTGATCACGGTCGGTTTCTTCTTCGGGTTCTACATGTATGATTACGTGGGTTTGCTCGCCAAACTCGTTGCACAGCCTATCTTCTATCTCCTGAGTGATGCGATGTGCCTCCGATACGGACATGGAGCCTTTTACCCGAATGTCTGCTTCGATGGCATAGCGACTGCCTATGCTGCGAGTGTGAATTTTGTGATAACTCAGGATACGAGGCTCTTCTCGCAGCACCGAGTGAATGCTCTCCTGCACTTCTTTGGGCAGGCTTTTCTCCAGCAATTCTCCCACGGCGGGCATCAGCAGCGATGTGCCTGTGTAGATGATAATAATGCTCACTACACTTGCTGCTATTGGCTCCAGCATTGCCCAGCCCTTGCCGAGAAACATGGCAGCGGAAATACCTATCAGCACGGCAGTGGAGATAAATACGTCATTGCGGTGATCGAAAGCTTTGGCACGCAGGCTGCTGCTTTTGAGTTGAATGCTCTGCCGTTTGGTGTAAAAGAAGAGTATGGTCTTAAATACGATGGTCACGATGGCGGTAATCAGCGCAATGGGTTCGGGTGTGATGATGGGGATATGGCGAATGACGGCATCTAACACTTTATCCACCGAGCCTACCAATAGCGAGATACCTAATATTATCATGGCTATGGCGATGAGTGCCGATGCCAAGGTCTCGTATTTGCCGTGGCCATACCGATGATGTTCGTCCGAAGGCTTACAAGAGATGCGCACGAAAAGGAGCATAGTGAAGTCGGTGATGAAATCCGATAGGGAGTTGGCTGCATCTGCAATCATGGCGCTACTATGCCCCAGGATACCTGCAATGAACTTGATAATCATCAAGAGAATATTGACAGCCGTGCCGATGAGTGTGGCAATGAAAATATTCTTTTCGCGCTGACTGTAAAATAAGTTTTTTAGCATGAGAATGGAAGATTATGCTTCGGTTTGCAAACTATCCGATACGATTAATAAAACATCTTTCGGCTGCAATTCCAATTTGCCTTTAGGCACCATGTACCGTTCGTCACGTTTGACCAAAATAACCAATTCGTGGTCTGCAAGGTCCAGTTGCATCAGGGTATTACCCTTGCTTAACATCGATTCCGTTACCTTGCGTTCTTCCATTCGAGTGCCGATTTCTTCCGGAATTTCCACCCCAAAGAGGCTTTTGCGATCCGGCATGGGCATATCCAAACGAAGCCATCGAGCCAGAGTGCTAATGCTACTGCCCTGAATGGTCAGAGAGAGCACGGTAATGAAAAATACGATATTGAAAAGTGTATCGGCTCCGGGGATGTCGCTCATCATGGGGTAGGTGGCAAAGATGATGGGCACTGCACCGCGCAGTCCCACCCACGAGAGGAATACCTTACCTCTGAAGCTAAACCCTTTGAATGGTGTCATACTGATAAATACGGCCAACGGACGTGCCACAAAAATCATCACCAATCCGGCTATCATGGCAAAAGGTGCTACCTGCCATAGGCTCGGTGCATTGACCAAAAGCCCCAACATGATGAATAGGATGATTTGCACCAACCACGTGATACCATCGAAAAAGGTTTTAATACTCTTTTTGTGCACCAAGCGGCTGTTGCCCACGAAGATACCGGTGATATACACGGCCAAATATCCGTTTCCGCCCAACATGGTGGTGATGGCAAAGGTCAGGAATACCATGCAGAGGAGTAATATGGGGTAGAGTGAATCATTATAGATATTGACTTTGTTCAGTAAAAACACACAAAGTTTTCCCATGGCATACCCCAATACGATGCCCACGATAAACTGAAGGAGAAATGTGCTCACAATCTGCCAAGCACTGCCACCGGCATCGGAGGTAATGTATTGTATCAACGCGATGGTCAGCATATAAGCCATCGGGTCGTTACTACCACTCTCTAATTCCAAGGTAGGTTTTAGATTTTCTTTGAGATGTATTTGTTGGTTGCTCAGTAGGGCGAATACCGAAGCTGAGTCTGTACTGGACATGGTGGCCGCCAATAGTAATGCAATAGGAAAGGTAAGGTGGATGGGAGAGACGGGAATGCGCCCCATGAAGTAAAGAATGGCACCAAATACCAGTGTGGTAATAGCCACACCCAAAGTAGAGAGTGTGATACCCGGAGCCATCACTTTTTTTATATCGTGGTAGTGGGTGTCCATACCACCTGAAAAAAGGATGATGCTCAACGCCAATACCCCTACGAATTGCGCCGTGCCGGGGTCATCGAAGTGGATGCCGAATCCTCCCGAACCAAAGAAAATGCCGGTGGCAAGAAATAACAATAAGGCCGGCAAGCCGAATTTTGTGCCCACTTTTCCGGCCATGATGCCCACCAAAATCAGTAGAGAGCCTACAAACAGGAAATATTCGGGAGCGATATTTACCATAAGGAATAAAAAGTCTGTATAATAGGTGTTAAAAATAAAGGTGTGGTGTATGGCTGCTAAGGTACATCAGTGTCCATACACCACACGATTAAAAATGAAATTAAATTTCTTGAACCAAGGACGTGAAGATTTTGCCCATTTTCTCCGAGGCCGCATTGGCTGCATCGATTACATCTTGGGCATCATTTTTGAAATCATCGGCAAAGTGATACCCTTCGTTGGTTATTACACTCATACCGAATACTCGCATTTCGGCATGGCGAGCCACAATTACTTCGGGCACGGTGCTCATGCCGATGGCATCACCACCCACTTTGCCCCAGAATGCATATTCAGCAGGCGTTTCGTATGAAGGTCCGGTTAGCCCCACATACACTCCTTTTTTCACAGCTATACCGAGACGTTGGCAGATGCTTTCAGCCTTGGCGATGAACTCGCGGTCGTATGCACGGGTCATATCCGGAAAGCGAGGACCGAACATCTCCATATTGCGCCCGATTAGCGGATTGGGCAGGTTGTTGATGTGGTCGCGGATAATCATCAGGTCGCCCACTTTGAATGTATTGTTGATGCCACCGGCAGCATTGGAAACCAACAGGTTTTCGATGCCGAGGAGCTTCATCACACGTACCGGAAAGGTTACTTGATCCATGCAGTAGCCTTCGTAGTAGTGAAATCTTCCTTGCATGGCCAGAACGGGTATGCCGCCCAGCATGCCGGCAATCAGATTGCCTTTGTGTCCCACGGCTGTGGATTGGGCAAAGTGAGGTATCTGAGCATAGGGAATAACTGTCTGCTCGGTAATGCGGTTTACCAAATTACCCAATCCGCTGCCCAAAATAATGGCAGTGCGAGTGCCTTGTGAAATACGAGAAGCGAGAAATGATGCCGCTTCGTGGTAATGTTCTTCTTGCATGTTCATAGCGTTAATTTATTTTATTGTTTTGGTACTAATCGGTGAGCTATCTCATTGACTTTGGCCTTGATTTCTTCTTCGCCGGGCACCATACGGTCGCGCATTACGATGCTACCGTTGATAATGGTGGTCAGCACGCAGTTGCCGTGGGCAGAGTATACGAGGTTGGAAGTCAGATTGTGCAGCGGAGTCATTTCGGGCGATGGGGTATCCACCAAGCAGAGGTCGGCTTTAAGCCCTTCGCGGATGGCTCCGGCTCCGGAGCGCAGAATATCGGCCGCCGTTTCGGTGGCACTGCGGAATATGGTGGGAGCATTTACCGCTGTGGGGTCGAACCTCCATACTTTGCCCAGCAGTGAGGCCAATTTCATGGCTTCGAACATATCGAGATTATTCGATGATGAAGTGCCATCAGTACCCACAGCCACACGGATATTCCGGCGGAGCATTTCTTCATAGAGAAATTTGTAACCACTGGCCAGTTTCATATTGGAGGCGGGGTTGTGCACCACGCTCACGTTATGTGCAGCCAGCAAATCCAGCTCTTCTTCATCCATCCATACACCGTGAGCAATCACCAAATTCGGACTTAGCACACCCAGATTGTTGAGGTAGCGAATCGGTGTGGTGCCATGCTCTTTCATGCAGGCATCCCATTCGCCTTTGGTTTCGGACATGTGCAGATGAATCAGCACATTGTGCTCGGCTGCGAATTCATGGCAGAATTGCAACTGCTTGCCGCTTACTGTGTAAATGGCATGTGGCCCCAATGAAAATTGGATGATATCGGGATAGCGTTCGAACTCTTTCAGATAGCGAAACGAGTTTTCTCTGTCCAACCGCGCACGGTTTTCATCTCCTTGGTCGAAGAGTGTATAGGAAACCACGGCGCGCATGCCCATATCGGCAGCTGCCTGAGCTGTGCTGTGTGGGTTCATATACATATCCATGAAGTCTGTTGTACCCGATTTAATCATTTCCAGACAGGCCAGCTTGGCACCCCAATAGCAATCTTCCTCTGTCATTTTAGCCTCCAGAGGCCAAATGTAATCTTCCAGCCATTTCATCAGCGGCAGGTCATCGCCATAGCCACGGAAGATAGTCATGGCGCTATGTGCGTGGCCGTTGTGCAGACCGGGTATGGCAGCTGTTCCATGTCCGGGAATAAGGGTGCAATCACCCGATGGCACCGCAATGTTTGGGCCGATTTTTTGGATGCGGTTGCCCTCGATGAGAATATCTTGCTCAATGCCGTTGAGTAGTGCTCCTTGAATAAGTATTGACATGTTGGGTAAAATTATTTAGCCGGGAAATAGTTATAAAATTCGGCAGCTGCTTCAATGCCGATACGCCAGATGTCCAGACGCATATTCTCGTTTGGTGAGTGAATGGCATTGCTTTCCAATCCGAAGCCCATCAATACGGTTTTTACGCCTAATACTCGCTCGAATGCGGCAATGATGGGAATACTACCTCCGCGTCTGACGGCTAAAGGCCTTTTGCCGAAAGCTACCGTGCATGCCTTTTCGGCTGCTTGGTATGCCGGCAAATCGATGGGGCAGAGATATGCTTCACCGCCGTGCATCGGAGTTACTTTCACCTTTACGCATTTGGGTGCGATGGATTGGATATAGTCAATGAACAGTTGGCTGATTTTGGCATGGTCCTGATTGGCCACCAAACGGCAGGATACCTTGGCGTATGCTTTGGAGGGAAGCACCGTTTTGGCACCCTCGCCCGTATAGCCCCCCCAGATACCACAGACGTCGAAGCTCGGTCGGCAGCTGTTGCGCTCAAGGGTGTGATAACCCTTTTCGCCAAATACCTCATCGATTTGCAGCGCTTTCTTGTAATCTTCTTCGCTGAAAGGCACTTGGGCTATCATGTCGCGCTCTTCCTGTTTCATGGGCACCACATCATCATAGAAGTGAGGGATGGTAATGCGTCCGTTTTCGTCCACCACGCGGGCAATGAGTTTGGATAATTCGTTGATGGGGTTGGCCACTGCTCCGCCGAAGTGACCGCTATGCAGGTCGCGGTTAGGACCCGTGACTTCGATTTCCCAGTAAGCCAAGCCACGCAATCCCGTGGTCAGCGAAGGGGTTTCTGCACTTACCATACTGGTATCCGATACCACAATCACATCACAGCTGAGCATCTCTTTGTGTCGGGCGCAGAAATCTTCGAGGTTGGTGGAGCCTATTTCCTCTTCGCCTTCGAAGATAAACTTCACATTACAACGAATCAGTCCGAGTTGTTTGGCTGTTTCGAAGCCTTTGACCTGAATCATGGCCTGCCCCTTGTCGTCATCGGCACCACGTGCCCAGATTTTACCATCGTGAATTACCGGCTCAAAAGGCTTGCTATTCCATAGTTCCAGCGGCTCGGGAGGCATCACGTCATAATGACCATATATTAAGATGGTGGGGAGTTTGGGGTCTTGGATATATTCGGCGAAAACGATGGGGTTGCCATTTGTGGGGAATACTTCGGCACGCTGTGCCCCCACGCCCAACAGATGTTTCTGCCAATGTTCGGCACAGCGCAGCATATCGGGTTTGTTTTCACTTTTGGCACTCACGGATGGAATGCGAATTAACTCAAAAAGTTCGTCCAAGAAACGTTTTTCGTTCTT
>CAMFNC010000217.1 GCA_945965245.1 uncultured Porphyromonas sp.
TTTTATACATAAAATGAAATCAATTTGTGTTAGTATTTTTCGGCACGCCACAGTATCGGATCTTCGAGTGTGGTTTATGCCGATAGCACCTCCGTCACATTCTGCCCTTTGGGCTTCATGTGCCACCCCTCGAAAGGAGAAACTTGCCGACGCACGATTAGACGGAATTTGTATTGGAACAAAAAAGGCTGCACCGAAACCGGAGTTTCGACACAGCCTCTCGTGAAAAAATATGAGGTATAGGTTGGAGATTAGAAATGAATACCGCGATAGAAATCCAGCACTTTGCTCTTGAATACAAAGTCATATTTGGCACGCAATTCTTCTGCTTGGCTAAGCATCAGATTGGTTTTGGCCTGCGAAAATTCATTTACGCTTATTTTATCTGCTTTCATGCGCTCTTCGGCATATTCATACGCCAGACGACTGCTCTCGGTGGCTTTGTGCGTGGCGGCTATACGCCGGTTGGCAGCCAAGGCATCGTAATAGGCTTGGGTGATTTCCTTGTAAAGAGACTTCTGTTCGTTTTCCAGCTGAAGACGATATTGCTCCACCTGCAATTGGCTGCGACGCACACTGTTGGTAGTCTCCAAACGGTTGAAGATGGGGATATTGAGCGATAGGCCTATATAGGAACGGCCGTTTTGTTTCAATTGGTCTTCAAAAGGGATATTGGCAGCCTCCATCATCTTATTGCCGAACGTCCGGTAGTAGCTGTTGGAGTAGCCGGCTCCCAACGAGAGCGAAGGAAAGTATGCACTGCGGGCAGCCTGCACCTGTTTTTCGGCAGATTGGATACCCAGCCGGGCAGCACGAATGGAGGGGCGTAATCCCAGGGCTGTCTGATAGGTATCTTCGATGGGTTGCAGTGTGGCACGATTTTCCGGCACCAGCCGGTCGATGTCCGGAGCCGTGATTTGCAACATGGTATCTGCTGGATTTATCTCAAGTGCCTGCATCAGGGCCACCAGTGCAAGTTGCTCCTGATTAGCAGCCTCTACGTGGCTGGCTTCTTCTTTGGCTAACTGAGCTTCCAGTTCCATCTGCTTGCCACGTGCCCATCTTCCTGCCGCCACCAGTCTGGTGGCATAATCCAATTGCGTGCGGGTTTGGTCTATTTGGAGTTGTGCCACTCGTGTCAGTTCCTTTTGGAAAAGGGCATTGATATAGAGACGCGAAATTTCCAACGCCACATCATATCGAGCCTGTTCCAGATTTTGCAGTTGAGCCTCCAAATCCAATTTGGCGGCATTGAGACTATGCAAACGTCCCAGACCGCTGAATAGCTCCAGATTGCCATTCAGCCCGATGGAGGTGTTTGCAGATGATTGGTCGATATAGACCCCTCGTTTGTCTTGCGAGCGGCCAAAGTTCCATCCTTGGCCGGCAGAGGCACTCACTGTGGGCAGGAATTGATGCTTTGCGCTCTGTACTCCCAATTCTTGCCTGCGCACATCCAGCTCCTTGCTGCGTATGGTCAGGTTTTTTTCTTGCGCACGGCCAATGCACTGCTCCAGCGTCATTTCATGCACCGGTTGTTGCGCTCGTGCTCCGGGGCAGAGCGAAGCTGACAGCAATAGGGCAACTGCCCAAGGTCCGATATATTTTATTTTCATTATGCAGTATTTTTTAGCGATTAGTTTTTGGTCTTTTCATTTCCGCGCACCTTGTCGCCGGCTCTCAATCCTTGCTTGATCTGGATGCGCACACCGTCCGATACGCCAGTTACAACGGCTTGCTCTTCGGTCTTGAGCGGTTTCTCTTGAATGACCTTTTGGACAAAAGTGCTATCGCCGCGAAATTCGATGCAGTGCTCGGGCAGCGAAAGTGTGTTCTGTGCACATTCGGTAACCACGTCGGCATTGGAGCTGTAACCGGCGCGTATATCGCTGTTTTGCTCCTTTACATCTATGGCACCTTTGATTTCGAAGAGTGTGGTGCCCGTCTTGTCGTCACCTTTGGGTGAAATGTATTCGATGGTGGCGTCGAATTTCTTACCCGGCACTGCACCAATGGAAATAAGCATGGGCATACCCGTCTTGAGGCGTCCCACTTCTGTTTCGTCCACATTGCCCACGAAAAGCAGATCTTTCATATTGGCTATGGTGGCTATGGTGGTACCGTCGTTGAAGTTATTGGCTTGGATGACAGAGTTACCCACCTTGACCGGTATGGTAAGTATCATGCCCGATATAGTGGCACGCACCAATGTGCTGCTCTCTTTGGCAGAGCGGTTGGAAACACCCTTGCGCACAATTTGCAGGGCATCTCGGGCCGATGCCAATTCTTCTTGCTGCTGGGCGTATGCAGCACGGGCAGCCTCATATTCTTCGCGTGCGATGACTCCTTTTTTAAACAGTTCTTCATCACGACGGAATTTTTCTTTTTGCTGCTCGAAAGCTATTTGCGCCACTTTGACCCGCGATGCCGAGTTATTGACCTGCATCATCTCCGGCACCACTGCCAGACGGGCAATGATCTCGCCCGCTTCCACGAAGTCGCCGGGTTTGTGTAGCAGTTCTGCCACAATGCCGCTCATCTGTGGCTTGACCGCCACTTCATCCCGTGGTTGAATGGTGCCGGTGAGCACCGTCTTATTCACGATGCTATCGCCTTTAGTCACCGTTTCGATGTTGTATTCCGCTTTGGGTTTGCGACTTTTGTTCCAGAGAAAAATGAATGTGCCCAGCACTAATACGGCAAAGAGCGACCAACCGAAAATTTTAAAAAACTTCTTCATAATAC
>CAMFNC010000218.1 GCA_945965245.1 uncultured Porphyromonas sp.
TTGAAGACTATATCAATGACAAGGTGACCGAAGTGGACATCTTCCAGACCGGCAAGGAGGAATATGAAGGCGTGGATAGCGATTTGATTGACCGCATCTATGCCCGGCGGGATGGCATCGATGCCGATGAGTGGATACATACCAAGGAATTGATGCCCAACCAATGTCTGGTGATGAAGAGCGAACGCAACAGTGCCATGGTGCGCTTCGACGCACAGGCTCACACGCTGCGTCAGGTGCACAAGATGACACTCATGGGCATCACGCCACGCAATTCGGAGCAGTCGTTTGCCTTCGATGTGCTCATGGATCCGAACATCAAACTGATTGGTATGACCGGTAAGGCCGGTACGGGCAAGAC
The DNA here is from genome assembly GCA_945965245.1 of uncultured Porphyromonas sp. Classification (GTDB taxonomy): domain Bacteria; phylum Bacteroidota; class Bacteroidia; order Bacteroidales; family Porphyromonadaceae; genus Porphyromonas. The sequence continues at coordinate 362 of CAMFNC010000218.1, forward strand.
CTTGCTGGCGTTGGCTGCCGCTTTGGCGCAGGCAGGTACTTATCAGCAAGTGTTACTGGCGCGCCCCATCGTCTCGCTGGCCAATAAAGACTTGGGTTTCCTGCCCGGCAATGAACAAGCCAAGGTGGGGCCGTATATGCAACCACTGTTCGACAATCTGAACGTGATCAAAGCTCAATTGGGTACCGATGCCAAAGCCTTGCAGGAACTGAATGAATTGCAGAAAAGCGGTAAACTGGCCATCGAAGCATTGGCATTTATCCGCGGGCGAAGTCTGGCCAGCACCATCACCATTGTGGACGAAGCGCAAAATCTGACTCCTCACGAAATCAAGACCGTAATAACCCGTGCCGGTGAAGACACCAAGATGATTTTTACCGGTGACGTGGAGCAGATAGACTCTCCCTACTTGGATATGCAGAGCAACGGTCTGGCCTATATGATTGACCACATGAAGGGGCAGGAGATCTTCGCTCATATCAATTTGGTAAAAGGTGAGCGCAGTAAGCTCAGCGAGTTGGCTTCGAACCTACTCTAAGAACATACCAGCCGATAATAAAACGGAGTCTCCAATGTGGATGGAGACTCCGTTTGTTCTTTCTTAAAGACGCTCTGCATCTACTATAGGCGGGCAAGCAGATAAATGGGATGATATGTGAGAGACAGGCGACCTGCCGGCGTGCCGAATCGGCGAGCATACTCGCGGCAGAAACGGCGCATACGCTCTGGTGTCCAGCGTTCCTCAGGACCGGGAGCGGCTCCCACTCCGGTACGCTTGAGGTGGCGAAGCACTTCGCGCCCGTCATCGAAATACAGACCGATTTTTTCTTCAGTCACACACACATTCTGAAAAATAGGGCTTAGGACACGGTGCCACTCGTCTGCCGTGCAATATGCCAAGCCGTGCCCCGTGAGGCTGCGTACCTCGTGCAGGTTGTCGGGGCCGAAGGTGCTGATGCAAATCACACCACTGGGTTGCAAATGATGATGGAGTTTGGATAAGAACTGAAGGGGATAGTGCAGCCACTGAAGCGTGGAGGAAGAGGCAATGAGGTCGAAGCCTCTGCCGGCATCGATGCTCTCTACATCGCCGCATAAGTATTCCACGGATTGCGGATGACGCAGGCAGATACTGGGCGAGAGAGGGTTGGTTTCGTCCAAATCATTGAGCACCCAGCGAGCAATATCCCATTCGCTGTCTATATGTGCCGTGAGTATCCCGGTTCCGCAGCCAAATTCCCAGACTTTATCGAAATGCTTCCGTTCGTCAAAATCTTTCAGCATACCGGTCAGATGCTCCACAATGCGCTGCTGTATGGTGGCTTCGGCATCGTAAGTGGGTCGTGCAGCACGAAAACGGCGTGCCACCAGCTGTTTGTCCGTTATTCCCATAGTTGATCCCAGCTTTGAAGTGTGAGGAAGGGGTAGTGGGTGGCATCATTCAGAAGGTGAATGTCTGTGCCCACAGCTTGCCAATAAGCGGTTTGATTGGCCGGGGGGATGATACGGTCTTGCGCCCCAATCCAAGCCGATTGCCACAGAGAAGCTGCCACAGGGGGAATTTCGGTGTGCTCTGCTCCGCCTTGTTTGGCCAACACGGTAGCCAGTTCGGTCTTAATCTCTTCGGTGCTTCGCTGCGCCAAGGCATCAAAGAGGGTCTTGAGCGATTTGCCTCCACACATACGGCGGTTGAACTTGGCTCGATTGGTGTCGGTCAGTCCATTCAGCGTGCCCATGAATACCGGCTCGGGAATACCGTAGCGGTTGTCCATCGGATAGCCGGTGCCGCATACTGCCACACCCAGTCGGGTGGCACGAGTGAGCCATTCGGGATGGGCGGCATAAAATCGTTCTGCTGCCCATACCCCCATAGACCATGCCACAGTACGGATTTGACGATAGGGGGTGAAGTCGAAGGCCGGAATGTCATCGGAGCGATAGTCCCACACGATAAGGAGGTCACACCCGGCAGGCAGGGTAAGATGAGCCACAGTTTCGGGAGTCATGGCCCAGCCATTGAAAAAAAGAATCAAGATGTCGGCTACGGAAGAGCCGGAGTATGGTTGGAATTGTATTTGCATTCTTTTAGTGAGGTGGGTTGATTTGTCCGATGGCCTCTATCAGTCCTTCTACCGGGGTGGCTGCAGTGATGGAAAAGCGCAGGCGCGCTGTTCCACGAGGTACTGTGGGCGGACGAATGGGTAGGGCATAAAAACCCAATCGTTGCAGCTGGGTGGCGGTTTGCACGGCACGGTCATTATCGCCAATGAGCCATGGCACGATGTGACTCTGCGATGGCATTTCCACACTCATATCGGTCAGATATTGTCGCAATCGGCTGCTGCGCTGTTCCAGAATCAGGCGCTCGTTTTGCATCCCGGGCAGCATCTGCCATACTGCCAGAGTATAGGCGGTAACAATGGGAGGTAGCGCAGTGGAAAAGATAACCGGGCGGCAGCGATTGACCAGCAAATCGCGCACTGTCGAACAGCACGCCACATATCCACCCATGGAAGCCAATGCCTTGCCAAAGGTGCCGCAGAGCAGATCTATGCTGCTGATAGTGCCGGTTTCTTCTGCTAGTCCCAGTCCATTTTTCCCACGTACACCTATGGCATGTGCTTCGTCCACATAGAGCATTACCTGCGGGTATTTGTTTTTGATTTCTACCAAAGTCTTCAGGTCGGCAGTATCACCATCCATGCTATACAGACTCTCTACCATCAGGATGATGAGAGGATAGTCTGCAGCTTTACGGCGGAGGATGGATTCGAGATGATTATAGTCATTGTGACGAAAACGCTCAAAGGGAACGCCGGACAGACGGATGCCATCTATCATACTGGCATGTATCAGACGGTCTGCCACGATGAGAGTATGTGCATCTGCCAGAACTGGCACGATACCTGTGTTCATGTGATAACCGCTATTGAAGAGCAAAGCAGCTTCGGTACCATAACTGCGAGCAATGGCTTCTTCGAGTTGCAGGCTGATTTCGGGATAGCCGGTCAGTAAGGCGCTGGAGGTGCTACCATGCGCCCATTGCTCTGTGGAGAAGTTCGGACGATGCGTGGCGGCCAAGCCCAGATAGTCATTGCCACTGAAGTTCAGCATCCGTCGACCATCGGCACAGTCCGTCACATAAGCACCATCGGCACGCAGAGCGTGTAGTGTGCGCCAGACACCGGTTTGCCGGATTTCTGCCAACCGTTGGTCAATGAGTGAAGTTAAGGATGCATTCATGCAGATATATTTTAAAACGGATAGCCGATGGCTAAGTGAAAGCCCAAACCATCCGAAAAGCGCGGTATATTGTAATAGCCACGGCGAGTGGTAGCATAAGGCAGGTGAAGACCGAAACCGGTGTCAATGCGCACCACCAAGAACGAGAGGTCGTATCGCAATCCCACACCCGTACCCAAAGCAATTTGATTAAAGAAGTCACGTGCCGAATTGATTTCACGCAGCGAACCACCCGGTCTTCTTTCGTCCGATCTGATCAGCCATACATTGCCGGAATCCAAAAAAACTGCACCATGCAGATTACCCATCAGTTTGCCGCGATACTCCAGATTGGCCTCTAATTTGAAGCTACCGGTTTGGTCTATGAAGCCATACATATTGTCGACATCGGGCACATAGCTACCGGGGCCCAGACTGCGCACCGTAAAAGCGCGTATACTGTTGGCTCCACCCACATAAAATTGTTCGCTATATGGTGGCACCTTCATATTGCCGAAGCTGTAAATGGCACCGGTGCCCAAGCGCATCGCCAAACTCTGATTGCGGTCTATGGTAAAGGTATATCGGACTTCTGCTGTGCCTTTGATGTACTGGGCAAAAGGGACGTTGAGCAGCGTTTTGGTTTCGTTATACGGGCGTCCTGCCAAGGTATAAGCGACATTGAGCAGATTGCCGCCCTCGGACACACCGAATCGCATCCACAAATGGTGAGCGTGGCTGTGCTTGAAGATGTTATCGTAAGTATAATTATAACCTATCCGGGCAATAAATTGGCTCTGCAAACCCAATCGCAAGGCAGGATTTTCCATCATGAGTTTATCGAATTCCAACGAGCGGCTGCGCAAGCTACTATATGTGAGGCTCAGCGGAGTAAGGCTGTGGCGGTGTATGCCGCTTTGGCTGAAATCGTACACAAGGCTCAGCCCCAAAGCATTCATGCGGAAGAAACCGGCACGATTGAGGATGGAGGCGGAGGCGGTGAGAGTGGTTTGTGCCGTCAATCCCAAGAACTTATCCCTCAGCCCCGGGAAACTGATGGCGGGCACTGTGAGGCTGAGGTTTGCCCCCAATTGATACGTATTGATGTCAAGCGCCCGGCGTGAAAAGGGCGAATGCCCGGTTTGCCACTCGTAACTGCCATAAAGATCGAAAGAGAGCACTTCGCCACCTCTGAATATATTGTGACGTGCCAAGCCGAGGTTCAGTCCCGGTCCCATGAAGTTGTTGCTTTTGACCTTATACAATCCTTCCACCGAAAAGTCCCATAGTTTATCTTGGAGCAAACTGATGCCGAGATCCAGTGTTCCTGCTTCGCTATAAGGCAGAAATAATCTATTCACAGACACCGAGTCTGTCACCTTGCGCTCTGTGCCGGCAATGCTATCGGTTTGCAGTGTGTCTGTTTTTTGGCGAGGGGTAAATACGAATTGTGTGCCGGCAAAAGTGCCCAATGTACTCAATGCAGATAAGGTGGCATCTTCGTTTTTCTGACTGTAAATCTGCCCCGAACGCATCTTGATACGATGACTCAGCACCGAACGGCGGATGGGTATTTTGCCCGTGAAGCGAACCAGAAGGTTGCTATCGAGCAGCAGCGAGTCTTGGGGTGTAGAACCTATCTCAGATGGACGCTGTATGAGCACTTCGATGCGTCCCAACTGCCACGGACGGCGCGAGTGCATGGGCAGATTGGCCGAAAGCAATGTGCGCAGCCAAACTTTGCCCGGAGTAATCAGTGTATCGGCTTCGAAGGTAATATCGTTGGGGCGGAAGTAGTAGAAGCCGTTTTCGCGCAAGCGGGCACTTACTATCTTGCGGTCGGTGGTCAGTGCATCTACCGAGAAATTATCGCCACGGTGCATCTGCGTGATTTCACGATGGTTAAGCACGGTGCCGTCTTGCAACAAAATAGGACTGAGATATTGGATGGAGTCATAGAGATAAGCCTGCCCCATGTCTATGTGATACTGCACTTTTGCCTGCAAGGAGTCCTTTTTCTCGGCGATGATTTCAGAGGTTACTTGGGCTTGCAGGTAGCCTTGCTCGCGCAGAATATTTTGCGCCACGCGGGCACGAGCCGAGGGATTGACGTCGGATATAAAAATAGGTTTGGAGGCCAATTTATTGAAGAGCCATTTGCCACTGCGAGTGCTGTCGCCGGCAAGGCGATTATAGAAAAAGAGACCCGGCGAAATCCAAGGCCATCGGCGATACGAGCTGCCGAACATGGCTCCGTTGGGAGCCAGACGCATCGGCTTTTCTGCAGAATTGAGTGCAGTTTGCCCAAAAGCACTTCGGTCTTCGTTTTGGATATCCATCTTGCGCAGACCCGTGTAGAGTTGCTGCCCCTCCGGCAAATGCTGTGTCACGGAGCAGCCTGCCAATAAGAGCATCGCCAACCAAGGCAAAATCATTCGTATGGAAAAGAGACGTTCGGGAGATTTCATTCCATTCATATCATTCGATTTGGA
>CAMFNC010000219.1 GCA_945965245.1 uncultured Porphyromonas sp.
GCTCTTTTTCAGGTAGAGCAACACCTTGAATTTTTCTCTTTGCATACGCTTCTGTTTTTATGGGCAAAGTTACCCGTTGTCGAAGCGTTTTCAGCTACGCAAAACATTGTGGTACAAAGCATCAGCACCATAACGCGAGAAAGATGAGTTACTGAATAGCCTTCCGTCAGTTACCTTCTCCTACCTCTTCGTTACCATTCGGAGAATGGATTAACGATTTGGTAACGGAACTTCTGCATAAATCCACATCTTCTGCACTTTTACCCCTCAATGCAAACCATAGAGATACACTGCAAATCCCTCTCATTTCCATTTACTTACCTTCAATCCTCTACCTAATACCCTTTTCTCCGATAGTTCTGCCGATAGAAAAAATAAACATCCATCAACAGCTCAACACGTCTAAAACATGAAAACAAATATTGCTGTCCGATAAAAATTTAACTCAGTGTTACACTTATTCTTGGAATTTGCATTTTACCATAGATGCTTTATCCACTTTTATAGCTATCTTTGAATGTTTTTCGAATAATTAAAACTTAATCCATAAAACAAATAGAAGATTAACCAATGAAAACAACTCCATTTACAGACATTCACATTGCCTTGGGTGCGAAAATGCACGAATTTGCTGGCTTCAATATGCCCATCGAATATTCAGGTATCAAAGAAGAGCACATGAATGTAGTAGAAAACGTGGGTGTATTTGATGTCTCTCATATGGGCGAATTTTGGGTTAAAGGTCCCAAAGCTCTGGAATTTCTGCAAAAAGTTTCCAGTAACGATGCCTCCAAATTAGCAATAGGTCAAATCCAATACACTTGCTTCCCCACAGATAAGGGTGGTATCATGGATGACTTCCTTCTCTATCGCTACGAAGAAGATAAGTATATGATGGTTCCCAATGCTGCCAATGTGGACAAAGATTGGGCTTGGTGTCAGAAGCACAACACCATGGGGGCTGAACTGGAAAACGGTTCGGACAAAATCGCCCAATTAGCAGTGCAAGGTCCCAAAGCTTCGGCAGCCATGCAAAAGTTAACGGATGTAAATCTCTCCGAAATTCCCTACTACACGTTCAAAGTGGGCACATTTGCAGGATGTCCCAACGTAATCCTTTCTAATACAGGTTATACCGGTTGCGGTGGTTTCGAACTCTATTTCTATCCCGAATACGCACAGACCATTTGGAACAAACTATTCGAAGCCGGCAAAGAATTCGGTATTGCTCCCGCTGGTTTGGGTGCACGTGACACACTGCGCCTGGAAATGTGTTTTTGCCTCTATGGTAATGACATCGATGAACAACACTCTACTCTGGAATCCGGTTTGGGATGGATTACCAAATTAGTTTCCGGCAAAGAAGCCATGGTGGGACGTGAAATCCTCGAAGACCAAAAAGCAAATGGTCTGTCTCGTAAATTGGTTGCGTTCGAACTGATAGACAAAGGTGTGCCTCGTCAGCACTATGAAATCGCCAACGAAGCCGGTGAAATCATTGGTGAAGTAACCAGTGGCACCATGTCACCCGTACTGAAGAAAGGTATCGGCATGGGCTATGTGAAAAAGGAGTTCTCTGCCGTTGGCACGAATATTAAGATTATGGTCCGCGGTCGAGGTTTGGCCGCTGAAGTAGTTAAAGGTCCCTTCCGCAAATAATTCAAATTTGAAGTAAACCCCGGAGGTTAGACAAAAAACTTTCGGGGTTTATTATGTCTATACATGATTCTATGTACCTATTCGTGGATGGCCACTCTTTAATTCTATACACAATGAGTTTGAGATTAGTCAAAAGGGTATAAATTTCTGTGTGGCTAAAGATGCTGAGATGGCAGCATTAGAGATTATAAAAATGGAGGTAGACCGACCGCCAGGTATGAGTAGACCAATAAAGAACGACAGGCCACTGACAGCTTGAAAATTGTAACCGCCATGCTCAAAGCATTCGAGGGTTATTATTTATACATAAAAATTGGCTCTATTCAAAGTTATACACAAATCAACCTTAAACGTTTACTTTTTGATGGAACATGGGGTGAGTAATAAACTTAGTATTGGGTACATGAGACGCATCGAAGTCTGGCATCTTATATTCATGGTGTGTTAATGCCCGAATAATACATAGAAAAACTTACCTTTGTATGGTGATTAATAGGGAAGATACAAAAACGCCCTGCTGACCTCTTTTCCCTATGATTGCGTCTTTGGTTGAATAAATTATTTAATACCCAATATCAAGTGGCTGATACGAAGTACATATTTGTTACCGGTGGGGTGGTTTCCTCACTTGGCAAAGGCATTGTGGCTGCATCTTTAGGCAAGCTCTTGCAGGCACGCGGTTACAAAGTAACGATTCAGAAATTCGACCCCTATATCAATATCGATCCGGGTACGCTTAACCCCTATGAACATGGTGAATGCTATGTGACTGATGACGGTCATGAGGCGGATTTGGACTTGGGACACTATGAACGCTTCCTCAATATCGCTACTTCGCGCGCCAATAACATTACTACCGGTCGCATCTATCAGAATGTGATTAGTAAGGAGCGCAGAGGGGATTATTTGGGTAAAACCGTGCAGGTGGTGCCTCATATCACCGATGAAATCAAACGTAACGTTAAATTGCTGGGTCAGAAAAACAATTATGACTTTGTGATTACCGAAATCGGTGGCACGGTAGGCGATATTGAGTCGCTGCCTTTCCTCGAAAGTGTGCGTCAACTGAAGTGGGAAATGGGTAGGAACTGCTTGGTGGTTCACTTGACCTATGTGCCGTTTATTTCTGCAGCCAAAGAGGTGAAAACAAAACCCACACAACACTCGGTAAAACAACTGCAAGAGGTGGGCATCCAGCCGGATATGTTGGTGCTGCGCACCGAGCATCCTCTGGCAGACGAAATATTGAACAAGGTGGCTCTTTTCTGCAACGTAACCAAAGAAAGTGTGGTGCAGAGTGTGGATGTGCCCACCATATACGAAGTGCCTCTGGTGTTACAACGTCAGGGCATGGACAAAACCATCTTGGAAAAAGTGGGACTGGAAGTGGGCAAAACGCCGGAAATGGAGCAATGGCACAATTTCCTGGAAAAAATGCACACTGCCAAAGATACCGTCAATATAGGGCTTGTGGGTAAGTATGTAGAATTGCAGGATGCCTATAAGTCCATAGATGAGTCGTTGATGCAGGCAGCTATATATAATGCTCATCGGCTGAACTTGATTTCTCTATCGAGCGAAAAACTTACCGAAGAGAATGTGGCAGAAAAACTGAAAGGTTTGGATGCGGTGGTCATTGCTCCGGGGTTTGGTTCCAGAGGCGTGGACGGCAAATTGATTGCTCTGAAATATACTCGCGAAAACAATATCCCCACCTTGGGTATTTGCTTGGGTATGCAGTGCATGGTCATTGAGTTTGCACGCAATGTCTTGAATTTTGAAGGTGCCAATACCACGGAAATAGACACCAATGCAGCTTATAAAGTTATCGATCTGATGGAAAGCCAAAAGACTGTGACCGATTTGGGTGGCTCGATGCGTTGGGCGGCTATGATTGTTCGTTGGCAGCCGGCAGTCATCTTGCTCAAATCTATAAGTCGGAGTTTATTCATGAGCGTCACCGTCACCGCTTTGAGTTCAATAGCCAATACCGCAAGGACTTCGAAGAAAACGGTATGCACTGCGTGGGTGAAAATCCTGATACCGGATTGGTGGAAGCTGTGGAACTGGATGGGCATCGCTGGTTTATCGGGGTGCAGTTCCATCCGGAATACACCAGTACTGTGGTTAATCCGCATCCGCTTTTCATGGACTTTGTGCGTGAAGCCATAGCTTGCCACGACGAAAAACAGGCATAATAACATTACACAACCAATATTTAATATTTAGATTATTTCATCAATAACAGCGAATGGATAAAAACACTGTCATTGGTATTGTGCTAATCGGTTTGATCTTGATTGGCTTTTCGATACTGAACAAACCCACTCCTGGAGCACAGCAAGAAGTGCCGGCGGTGGTAACCGATACTTTGCGTGCGCAAAGCGAACCTGCCGAAGCTGTGGCCGATTCGGCGGATACACTAAACTTGACGGCAGACTCTTTGGCTCCTCAGGTGCCCATGTATCTGCAAAAGGGTAGCGAACGGACAATAACACTGCGCAACGAACTTCTGACCGTTGATTTGAGCACACTGGGCGGTGTGCCCACACGTGCCGAACTGCTCAGATATAAAGCTCAGGATAAAAAACCGCTGGTGCTTTTCGAAGGCGAAGACTTGCTCTTTAATCTGCCGATGCGCACGGTGGATAATAATTTGGTGGAAACCTGTCAATTATATTTCGAACCGATGAATGTATCGGATACTTCGGTAACGATGCGATTGAATATTGCCACAGCTGCTTATCTGGACTTCGTATATACACTGTATGCCAATGACTATCGGATGAATATGCGCATTGAGGGTAAAGGACTGAACCAACTATTGCCTGCCAATATGTCGCTCCAAGATTTGGAGTGGAGCCAGAAGGTGCGTCAGCAGGAGCAATCTTGGAAGTTCGAAAACCAGTATACAGCTTTGATGTATCGCTATGCTGCCGGAGACTTGGAACGCATTACACGTGCCAAGAAAGATAAGCTCGTGCAGGAATCGCTTCGTTGGGTGGGTTATCAAGATAAGTACTTTAGTACCGTTTTGATTAGCGATGCCGCTTTCGAAGACAATAAAATATCTGTGGCCGAAATGGTGCAGGGTAGTGGTTATGTGAAAGAGTTTAAGCTCAAATCTACATTGCAGTGGAATATCAGCGATGGCAAAAAAAACTCTCTTACTTGGTTCATGGGACCGAACGACTACAATCTGTTGAAGGGATACGACAAGGGTGTGAGCAAGAACGATAAGCTGAATTTGGATCATCTGGTATATATGGGTGGCAAAGTATTCCGGTTTATCAATATATATATGATTATACCGGTGGTAACTTGGCTCAATGGCTCTTTGACTAACTGGGGGCTTATCATTCTGATATTGACCTTACTCATCAAACTTTTCCTTACGCCATTTACATTCAAGAGCTACCTATCGCAAGCCAAAATGCGTGTGTTGAAACCGCAAGTGGAAGCCATCAATGCCAGGTATCCGGGCAGTGAGCAGGATATGATGATGAAACGTCAGACGGAAACCATGAATCTCTATCGTGCTGCCGGTGCCGGCCCGATGAGTGGTTGTGTGCCCATGCTCTTGCAAATGCCGTTCTTGATAGCTCTCTATATGTATTTCCCCACATCTATTTTGCTTCGTGGCGAAAGTTTCTTGTGGGCGAAAGACCTTTCTACATACGATGCCATTATCAGTTGGGACTTTGATATACCGCTCCTATCATCCATAATGGGCAATCATATCAGTCTTTTCTGCCTTTTGATGTCTGTGGTAAACATTGCTTTCAATAAATACATCATGCAGCAGAATAGCAGTCCTGCACAGGAGAGCATGAAGATGATGAAATATATGCCTTATTTTATGTATATATTCCTCTTCTTCTTCTTTAATCAGAATGCTTCCGGACTTTGCTACTACTATTTGCTGACTTCGGTTATCACTATGCTGCAAAACATTGGCTTCAAATATGCCATCAATGAAGAAAAGCTGCTGACCAGACTGGAGGAAAACAAGAAGAAACCTCGAAAGAAGTCCAAATGGATACAACGGCTGGAAGAAGCTCAACGCCAACAGCAGGCTATGCAACGTCAGCAAAACAAGCGCAGATAATTATCATAGAGATATAATCGAAAAATATAATCAGTATAAATAAAATGAATAGAGAACGTTCTTTTACTCCGGTATGCAACACCGATATGCGTAAGACGTTCTCTATTTTTTTTGTGAAAGGCCAATGGAACTATTAAAACATGAATGTGGTATTGCCACGGTAAGGTTGCGCAAACCGCTCAGTTACTATCAGGAGAAATACGGCACATGGATGTATGGGCTTAACAAACTCTATTTGCTTATGGAGAAGCAGCACAACCGTGGGCAGGAAGGTGCCGGGCTATCGGTGGCCAAACTGTATAGCCAGGCCGGAGGGGAATATTTATTTCGTGAGCGTGCCATGGGTACCGATGCCATTCGCGAAATCTTTGACAATGTGCACCATGAGTTTGCCAAATTACCCAAGGAACAGCTTTTGGATCCTGTTTATGCCCAAAACTATATCCCGTTTGCCGGTGAATGTTATATGGGCCACTTGCGATACAGTACCACGGGTAAGAGTGGTATTTCTTTCGTACATCCGATGGTTCGTAGGAGCAATTGGCGTGCCAAATGTTTGGCCATCTGCGGCAACTTTAACCTGACGAACGTGGACAATGTGTTCAAAGCCATTACCTCGGTGGGTCAGCACCCGCGCCACACCTCGGATATGCACATTCTATTGGAACAAATCGGTCACCGATTGGATCGTGAGGTGGAGCGTTTGTACAGAATTGGTCATGAACAAGAAAAACTGGAGGGTATGGATATTACACACTATATTGAAGACCGTATCGATTTGTCCAATGTGCTCAAGTCTTGTGCTCCTCTCTGGGATGGCGGATACGTGATGTGTGGATTGACAGGCAGTGGCGAAAGCTATACAATGCGTGACCCCTGGGGCATCCGTCCGTGCTACTATTATGTTGATGATGAGGTCATTGTGGCAGCCTCCGAGCGTCCGGTTATTCAGACCGTCATGAATGTGTCTGCCGAGGATGTCAAGGAGTTGCAGCCCGGTCAGGGTTTGTTTATCAATCGTGCTGGTGAACCTCGAATGCAGCAAATCTTGGAACCTAAAGAATTCAAGCCATGTTCTTTCGAACGTATCTATTTCTCGCGTGGTAGCGATATGGACATTTACAAAGAGCGTAAGGCTTTGGGATTTGCCCTGACGGAGCCCATCTTGAAATCGGTGGATTATGACCTCCAAAATTCTGTTTTCTCTTTCATCCCGAATACAGCCGAAGTGGCTTATTATGGTATGATAGAAGGATTGAACAGCTACTTGGATAACGAAAAATTTGAATTGCTGCGCGGTAATCGTAAGCTGACGGACGAAGATCTGAAAAAGGTGTTGGATATGAAGGTGCGCACAGAAAAAGTAGCTATCAAAGATATCAAGCTGCGTACCTTTATCACCGAAGGAGCCAGCCGTAACGATTTGGCTGCTCACGTATATGATATCACTTATGGTACAGTGCGTGCCGGAGTGGACAATTTGGTTGTCATAGATGATAGCATTGTGCGTGGCACCACGCTTCGTCAGAGCATCTTGAGCATCATGGATAGATTGGAACCGAAAAAAATCGTAATCGTATCCAGCTCGCCTCAAATCCGCTATCCGGACTATTATGGCATAGATATGAGTAAGATGCGCGAGTTTATTGCCTTTAAGGCTGCAATTGCTTTGCTGCAAGAACAAGGCATGGAGCATATCATCCAAAATCAGTATAGAAAGGCTTTGGATTTGAGAACGAAAACATGGGATCGACCGGTGGAAAATGTGGTTAAGGCTATCTATGCTCCTTTTGAGCAACAAGAAATTTCGCGCAAGATGGTGGAACTGCTCAAACCGGCTTCCACAAGAGCCGAAGTGCAATTGCTCTTCCAAAGCGTGGATGGATTGCACAAAGCAATCTCCAATCACCCCGGCGATTGGTACTTCACGGGCGATTACCCCACACCCGGTGGATCACACTTGGTCAATGAGGCCTACATCAGCTATATCGAACAAGATTATCATAATTAACCTATAACGACATACTACGAATAATGTTTCAGAAGCAGAAGAAAGCGACTTTAATACTGGAAGATGGAACTCGATTCCAAGGTTTTTCTTTCGGATATGATGCAGAGTCGGTAGCCGGAGAAGTGGTCTTTAATACCGCCATGAACGGTTATCCCGAAAGTTTGACGGATCCCAGTTATCGAGGTCAGATTATGGCCATGACATTTCCTTTGGTGGGTAACTACGGTGTTCCGCCAACACAAACAGATGAAAATGGAATATCGTTTTTTATGGAAAGCAGCCATATCCACATGGAGGGTATCGTGGTTTCTGATTATTCGGGCGAATATAGCCATTGGAATGCCACTGAATCATTGGGCGAATGGCTCATTCGTGAGAAGGTGGCAGGTATTACCGGCGTGGATACACGTGCTTTGGCCAAACACCTCCGCATCCATGGCTCGCTGAAAGGTAAGATATGGATTGATGGCACTCCGGATGTGGATTATGTGGATCCCAATCTCATTAATCAGGTGGCAGAAGCTTCATGTAAAGAGGTGATAACCTATGGCTCGGGTAGCAAGAAAGTGGTGTTGGTGGATTGCGGTGTGAAGGACAACATCGTGCGCAATTTGATTCGAGAGGACGTTACTTTGATTAGAGTGCCATGGGATTATGACTTCAATACCATTGATTATGATGGTCTATTTCTAAGCAATGGTCCCGGCAATCCGGAAATGTGCAGCATTACAGTGGAGCATATCCGCCAAGCCATTCAAGGCGATAAACCCATTTGTGGTATTTGCATGGGTAATCAATTGTTGGCTGTAGCAGCCGGAGCTAAGATTTATAAGATGAAATATGGACATCGAAGCCATAATCAGCCTGTTCGGGAAGTAGGAACTAATCGCTGCTTCATCACCAGCCAAAATCATGGCTATGCCGTGGATACCACTACGTTGAACGAAGATTGGCGTCCTAAATTTATCAATTTGAACGATGGTACAAATGAAGGCATCTGTCACAAGACCAAACCTTTTTTCTCGGCACAGTTTCACCCCGAGGCGTTTGGTGGTCCCACAGACACCTTGTTTCTTTTCCAAGAGTTTCTTAACCTGCTGTAACGAAGTATTATGACCATGATAGATAAAAGTAAAATCAAAAAAATATTGTTGCTGGGTAGCGGTGCACTGAAAATCGGTGAGGCGGGCGAGTTCGACTATTCAGGCTCGCAAGCCTTGAAAGCCATTCGTGAAGAAGGTATTCAGACCGTACTGGTTAATCCCAATATTGCCACTGTGCAAACATCGGAGGGCATTGCAGATGAGATTTATTTCTTGCCTGTGACGCCTTTTTTTGTGGAGAAAGTAATTGCGCGTGAGCGTCCGGATGGTATCCTGCTTTCTTTTGGAGGACAGACGGCACTCAATTGCGGTGTGGCTCTGTTTAGGGCAGGAGTTTTCGAAAAATACAACGTGCAGGTATTGGGAACCCCCGTGCGTGCCATCATTGATACAGAAGATCGTGAGCTGTTTGTCCATAAATTGGACGAAATCAACGTGAAAACCATCAGTAGCCATGCAGTGGAAAACATCGAAGAGGCTCACCGTGCAGCGCAAGAACTGGGTTACCCTGTGATTGTGCGTGCTGCATATGCGCTGGGCGGTTTGGGCAGTGGTTTCTGCGATAACGAAAAGGAACTCAACGAGTTGTGCAGCAAGGCTTTTTCTTTCAGTCCGCAAATACTGGTGGAAAAGAGTTTGAAGGGCTGGAAAGAGGTGGAATATGAAGTGGTGCGTGACTGTTATGATAATTGTATTACGGTCTGCAACATGGAAAATTTCGACCCGTTGGGTATCCATACCGGTGAAAGTATCGTAATCGCTCCTTCACAAACACTTTCCAATAGCGAATACCATAGATTGCGTGAATTAGCCATTCGCATTATTCGTCATATAGGCATTGTGGGAGAATGCAATGTGCAATATGCTCTCGACCCCAATAGCGAAGATTATCGAGTGATAGAGGTGAATGCGCGTCTTTCTCGCTCTTCGGCATTGGCGTCCAAAGCCACGGGATATCCGTTGGCATTTGTGGCGGCCAAATTGGGATTGGGCTATGGTTTGTTTGAATTGAAAAATTCTGTTACTCGCACCACACCGGCATTCTTCGAACCGGCATTGGATTACGTGGTTTGCAAAATTCCCCGTTGGGATTTGGGTAAATTTCATGGTGTCTCCCGCCAGTTGGGCAGCAGCATGAAATCTGTGGGCGAAGTCATGGCCATCGGTCGTAATTTCGAAGAAGCCATTCAGAAAGGGCTTCGTATGATTGGTCAGGGAATGCACGGCTTTGTGGAGAATAAAGAATTGATAATTCGTGATATAGACAAGGCTTTGCGTGAACCGACCGACACCCGCATTTTTGTCATCAGCAAGGCATTTCGACAAGGTTATACCGTCGAACAAATTCATGACCTCACGAAGATTGACTGCTGGTTTTTGCAGCGTTTGTATAATATTATTGAAACGGCGGAAACCATTGAGTCGCTTACCCGATTGGATGAATTGCAACCCGATTTGATGCTGCGTGCCAAACAGCAAGGGTTCTCCGACTTCCAAATAGCACGTGCTATCTACAAAAAGACAAACAATGACATGGAGAACGCTGTTTTGGATGTTCGTGAAGCTCGTAAAAAGTTTGACATCCTGCCGGTGGTAAAGCAAATTGACACACTGGCGGCAGAATACCCAGCCGAAACCAATTACCTCTATCTGACTTATAATGGCACAGAACATGATGTCGAATATAATCAGGATGGTAAGAGTGTAGTGGTGCTGGGTTCCGGGGCTTACCGTATTGGTAGTTCGGTAGAATTCGACTGGTGCGGCGTGAATGCTTTGAATACAATCCGCAAGGAAGGTTGGCGTTCGGTGATGATTAACTACAATCCCGAAACTGTTAGTACGGATTATGATATCTCTGATCGTCTCTATTTTGATGAATTGACATTCGAACGTGTCATGGATATTCTGGATTTGGAGACCCCTTACGGTGTGATTGTTTCCACCGGTGGCCAGATACCCAACAACTTGGCTTTGAGACTTGACGAACAGCATATCCCCATTTTGGGTACTACGGCACAAAGTATAGATAATGCCGAAGACCGTCACAAATTCTCTGCCATGCTGGATCGCCTGCGCATAGACCAACCTCGTTGGCAAGAGCTTACATCGCTCGAAGATGTGGATCAGTTTGTGAAAGAAGTCGGTTTTCCGGTTTTGGTTCGTCCGAGCTACGTGCTCAGTGGGGCAGCTATGAATGTATGTTCCAACCAAGAGGAGCTTCGCCGCTTTTTGGAATTGGCAGCCAACGTATCCAAGCAACATCCGGTGGTGGTGAGTCAATTTATAGAAGGTGCGAAAGAAGTGGAAATGGATGCAGTGGCCAAAAACGGTAATATCATTGCTTATGCCATCAGCGAGCATATCGAATTTGCTGGCGTTCACTCTGGTGATGCCACCATTCAATTCCCAGCACAGAAATTGTATGTGGAAACAGTACGACGTATCAAACGCATCAGCAAGCAAATTGCCGAAGCATTGAATATCTCTGGTCCTTTTAACATTCAATACCTTGCCAAAGGCAATGAAATAAAAGTAATCGAATGTAACCTGCGAGCCTCACGTAGTTTCCCCTTTGTGAGCAAAGTGCTCAAAATCAATTTTATAGAATTGGCCACTAAGATCATGTTGGGCATTGATGTGCAGAAACCTAATAAGAGCGAATTTGATTTGGATTATGTGGGCATCAAAGCATCTCAATTCTCATTCACTCGATTGCAGAAAGCCGACCCCGTATTGGGCGTGGATATGACCAGTACCGGTGAGGTAGGTTGCATTGCCGATGATACGGATGAAGCTGTGCTCAAATCTATGCTCTCCGTAGGCTATCGCATACCCGAAAAGAGCGTATTGCTCTCCACCGGCGGTTATCGTCAGAAAGCTGCTATGCTGGATGCAACCAGGCTCCTTGCCGAAAAGGGTTACAAGCTGTATGCCACTGCAGGGACTCACAAAATGTTGGAAGAAAATGGGGTAGAGTCCACGCTGGTTTATTGGCCGGACGATGAGGGTAAGACACCGCAAGCCATTGATTTGCTGCGCAATCGCGAAATTGATATGGTAGTCAATATCAATAAGAACCTTACTCCGGGAGAATTGACCAATGGATACAAGTTGCGCCGTACCGCCATTGACTTAAACATCCCTTTGATTACGAATGCCCGATTGGCGTCGGCCTTTATTAGTGCATTCTGTCATATCCCAGTTGATGAAATAAAAATCAAAAGTTGGCGTGAATACAAATAACCTAACCTCTGCCACTTTCAGTAGGAGAGTGGATATAGACTTAGCCAAAGCCACCGGTATCTTATTGGTGGCTTTGGGCCATTTTGGAGGTATGGTGTCGGAACCTCCTGAATGGTTTGTATATGCCAAACAAGCTGTTTATACATTCCATATGCCTCTTTTTCTAATGCTTTCGGGCTATCTGATGGTGCGAACTCGTTCGGCTAATGAGCAGAACACATTTTTGGGAGCTGTTCGTGCCGATTCTCGACGTCTATTGATACCTTATATCCTCTTTGCTTTGTTATTTGATAGCGGATTTCAGATTTATTATGGTGGCGTTTGGTGGAAAGCGTTGCTCAGTCCGTTTTATCTGGCTCCTGCCAGGCATGCCACTTATTTGTGGTTTCTGCCCGTGCTTTTCATCCTGCGACTGATAATCCGCATCTCAAAACAGTGGGGCTTCTCTCTTTTTGTCATACTCTTCTTGGTGCGCACGGGTTTGCTCTTGCCGGACTATGCCCATACCATGGATACACCATTCCTTTTTATCGGCTATCTGACTTACTACGGCATTTTCTTTTTTCTCGGATGCGATTGGGCTCATAACACCTTATGGCGATATATGCGGTTCGTTGCTCCGATACTTGCCCTGCTTTTCGCTGCCGGTTTGTGGATGCGTTTCTCTCTGATATTGTGTCAGGCACGGAGTGTTTTATTGGGATTACTATTGGCCATAGTCGGCAGCCTGATGGTGTGGGGTTGGAGCATGCTGTGGCAAAAAGAGAGTATAGCCAGAGCGTTGTGGGCACAAGTGGGCAAAAATTCAGATATCATCTACCTCCTGCATCCTCTATTGATGTATCCTTTCGGATGGTCTGTGACGAAATGGAATTTGCCATTCGGACTGATGCTTTCGATAGCCCTTGTCGTTGCCCTTATCATTCCGATGGCAATTGTCAGAAAATTCGGTCAAACGACCATTGTTCGCTTCTTTTTGGGGCGCAAACGATAGCCCTTTTTTCGACTTTGGGCGTCTTCTCTTTTTAATTGCATATTTTTTTCCATAATTACGAATATTTGTGTATATTTGTTGTGTCAAAAATCATAATTGACACAGCATTCTGTGTGCGTTTTGTTTTTGGACCATATAGATGAAATTTTTAATTATCAACCAGTAAATAATTTGTTAAAATGAACAATGTAGATTTGTCCAAGTATGGCATCATGGGGGTTACGGAAATCGTATATAACCCCTCATACGAAAAACTATATGCCGAAGAAACCCAAAGCTCACTGGAAGGATTTGAAAAAGGTCAATTGACCGAACTGGGTGCAGTAAACGTGATGACCGGTATCTATACCGGCCGTTCGCCCAAAGACAAATTTTTCGTGATGGACGATACCACACGCGATACCATCTGGTGGACAGAAGAAGGATATAAAAATGACAATAAGCCTGTTTCTCAAGAAGCATGGAAGGAAATTAAGCAGGTGGCTGTGGACGAATTGAGCGGCAAACGCCTCTTCGTGGTAGACGCTTTCTGCGGTGCCAATGAAAACAGCCGTATCAAAATCCGCTTCATCATGGAAGTGGCTTGGCAGGCTCACTTCGTGACCAATATGTTTATCCGTCCCACAGAAGAAGAACTCAAGAACTTTGGCGAACCCGACTTTGTGGTAATGAATGCTTCCAAGGCCAAAGTGACCAACTACAAAGCATTGGGTCTGAACTCTGAAACCGCTGTGGTTTTCAACTTGACCGAAAAAGTACAGGTAATCATCAATACATGGTATGGTGGTGAAATGAAGAAAGGTATGTTCTCATACATGAACTACCGTCTGCCTCTCAAAGGTATGGCTTCTATGCACTGCTCTGCCAATACCAGCCAAGACGGCAAGGAAACAGCCATCTTCTTCGGACTTTCCGGTACCGGTAAGACCACTCTTTCTACCGATCCCAAACGCAAATTGATTGGTGATGACGAGCATGGATGGGATGACAACGGTATCTTCAACTTCGAAGGCGGTTGCTATGCCAAGGTTATCAACCTCAGCAAAGAAAACGAACCGGATATCTACAATGCCATCCGCCGCGATGCTTTGCTCGAAAACGTTACTGTGAACGCTAACGGCAAGATTGATTTCTCTGATAAATCCGTAACAGAAAACACTCGTGTTTCTTATCCGATTTATCACATCGAAAACATCGTTAAACCCATTTCTCATGCCGGTCATGCGAATAAGGTAATCTTCTTGTCTGCCGATGCTTTCGGAGTGCTACCCCCGGTATCTATTCTGACACCCGAGCAGACCAAGTATTACTTCTTGTCCGGATTTACTGCCAAGTTGGCCGGTACGGAACGTGGTATCACAGAGCCTACTCCCACATTCTCAGCTTGCTTCGGTGCAGCATTCCTTTCACTGCATCCCACCAAATATGCCGAAGAGTTGGTTAAGAAGATGGAAGCCGTGGGTGCTACCGCATATTTGGTAAATACGGGTTGGAATGGTACCGGAAAGCGTATTTCTATCAAAGATACTCGTGGTATCATTGATGCGATTTTGGATGGTTCTATTGATAAGGCTCCCACCAAGATGATACCTTATTTCGACTTTAAGGTGCCCACCGAATTACCCGGTGTTGATCCTCAAATCTTGGATCCGCGCGATACTTATGCCAACGTGGTCGATTGGAACACCAAGGCAGAAGATTTGGCACAACGCTTTATCAAGAACTTTGATAAATTTACGGGCAACGAAGCTGGTAAGGCATTGGTAGTAGCAGGTCCCAAATTATAATCTTCATTCAGAGATTTTGTCAAGCAGCCCCATCGGATTTCGATGAGGCTGCTTTTTTGCAATCCTAATTCTATAATATGGATGACAATTATCCTGAAATCATTATTTTTGCAGTATAATTCTGCGGTAGTAGCTCAGTTGGTAGAGCAT
>CAMFNC010000220.1 GCA_945965245.1 uncultured Porphyromonas sp.
ATTCGCAAGAATGTACGCAAGCATGGCAAACCTACGACAGTAAAGTGGCCGATAGCATCCGCGCCTGGCGCGATACCGAATTGGGAAATATTAGCGAAAACATCAAAACCGTCTTTTACCCGTTCAGCGGACCCGACTTTATCAATGCCAATCTCTATTTCCCCGATGCCAACGAATTTATTCTCTTCGGCATGGAGCATCCCGGCAACATCCCCAACCCCGGAAATATCAGAGCAGAGAGTATGGACGCCTATCTGCATTCTTTTTCTAACGCTATCTCCAGCATCACGCAACACAGTTTCTTTCACACCAAGCGCATGAAGAAACAATTGGAGAGCAAAGAGCTGTATGGCGTAACGCCCATTCTGATGCTTTTTATGGCACAGGCAAACAAAAAAATCGTAAGCATCCGCCCGTTTGAATTCGTAAACAATGGCGAAAAGAAATATCTGGATCATTTTCCCAGGTATAAAGGCGAAGAAGCCTTTGGAAAAGGTGTAGAAATACAATTTACCGATTGGGATCAAAAGAAACTATGCAAACTCACCTATTTTGCTGCCAACATTGCCGATGGCGGATTGTCTCAAAACGTACCTACCCGGGAATTCTTGCAAACCATTCCATCCCCTTGTGTGGCTTATGTAAAATCGGCCACTTATCTGATGAACAAGTCTTATTTCTCCATCATCCGCAATACTGTATTGGATAAAGCCGATTTAATCCTGCAAGACGACTCCGGCATCCGCTATAAATACTTCGACCCCGAAATATGGGATATTCAACTCTATGGCTCATACGACAATCCCATAGCACTCTTCAAAGAACATTTCGACCAAGCTCTGTACGATGCTTATCGGTCAAAAAACGTGAAGCCGCTACCTTTCCGTCGTGGCTACGATGCAGCCTCCAATCAGTTGATTGCCCGCAAGCGCAAATAATACACTCCACCCAAGAAAAAGTCCGATAGAGAATCTCCGAGATCTCGGAGCACTCTATCGGACAAAAAACGGGGGAGTCTATACCTCTCGTACCAACTACCCTACGGGTCGATTCCTTAATAAGACAATCATATGGGTGAAAAGGTTTAATAAGTTTCTGGAAAAATGATATGTTTTTCTCTTTTTTTCGGGCAAGAAATCCCCTTTTCAGCACATAGAGCCCTTTCCCGTAAGAAAATCGCTCACTTCTTTTTGATTTTGGAAATCGTCTGATCCACATCCTTTTTGGTAAAAGAACCCATGATGGCAATGACCACAAACTCATTCGGATTATCCACCAGCATATATAGGTTTTCAAAAACATTCCCTCTGCGCTTCGAAACCATGCGCGATTCTGAGTTCTTGTCTTTGACCAGCATTAGCGTTTCATAGCCACGCTTAAGAGATGGCAACACAGACGATTTCAGCATCTGTACCTGCCGATTTTCATTGGCCGAGAAAAGATACAGCCCCTCCATCTTGTGCGATATGGCTGTAAAATCCACATTCTTTTGCTTGATACCCGACTCCGGCATCATCTCCAGCATACTTTTGGATATATACACCGTGCTGATGCCATCGATATTCATCAGTTCGTCCACATTCAATGCCTGTGCCCGTGCCGAAAGTCCCATTCCACCTCCAAGGAGTAAGAGTATGGTGAGCAGTATTTTGCTAAAGTTATTCATCAGATTATATTTATTGAGATTAATCATTGTTCGTTCGATTTCAGATTTCCAAACGCTTCTTTTGCCTCTTGCACCGCCACCCGGCTCTGCACAATTTCGGCATCCATCATGGCAAAAATATCTGATACCAATGTGGCTGCCTCTTCGGGCATAATTTCGCGACCGTTATTCATGGATATTTCCATCTTATCGGAAAAAACACCGTGACGATGAATACCGATGCCCACCGAAACCAACAGCGTAAGTGTGGCGGCAACCATCCATCCCGAAACATGTCGATGCAGCCAATGAGCACGATGGATACCCTTTCGGCTTTGTAGGCTTTGGATATGAGTGTGTGCCGAGTGCTTCAGCATATCCATAAAAGCAACGTCATCTGGATTGGCTTCCACCACAGTCGCCGGCTGTTCCATTAGTGTACACAACAGTTCCCGGTTCGGGGCATACGCCGAATCCGCCGGCTCATCCAGCAGCATCAGATATAGTTGCATTTCCTCCTGCCGAGTGGTTTCACCATTGTAAAACCGTTGCAGCAGACTATCCATATTTGCCTTATGAGCATTCATCGTTATAGCTCTTATTATATTTCGTTTAATCATTCAAAAGTTTCTTGGCCTCGGCACGCAGTCGGCTCAGCATCACTCGCACATTACCACCACTCAGTCCCAGCGTTTCTGCTATCTCGTCGTTGGAGCAGTGACGGAAGTGTGCCATCACAAAGAGGCTGTGCTTTGGCTCCCGAAGCTGCCGCACCCACTGCATCAGCCGCTGTGCTTTTTCGCGGTGCACCATTCGCTCCTCACGGTTTACCTCCGGTGTAGGCAACTGTGCCAATACCTCCTCAT
This sequence comes from uncultured Porphyromonas sp., assembly GCA_945965245.1. Lineage (GTDB taxonomy): Bacteria > Bacteroidota > Bacteroidia > Bacteroidales > Porphyromonadaceae > Porphyromonas. The sequence goes on from CAMFNC010000220.1 coordinate 2,512, forward strand.
CCGTACGATAACCAACAGCCGAGGTTTCCGCTTTACGCAATTCATCAATGCAATGATTTCGTGCCATACGCATCAGATACGCTTTCGGATTGGCCGGCATATCCAGTGTTTCATGCTTGAGCCAAAGTTGCAAAAACACATCCTGCGTGGCATCATTGGCGGCTTCATCGTCTTGCAGTATCTGTTTGCATAGCAACTGCACCACCGTGCGGTATGGGATGAAATTTTGCACAAATTGCTTTTCGCCTATCATGAACCGTGAAGCGTGGAGATTGAGAGGATGCGGAAATCGAATTTATTGGATATTCTGCAAGATGGAATTGTCGGTCTTGTGCAATTCCTTTTCCAGCCGGTCGCGCTTCATCTTACCGCTCAACCGTATCACCACCATTTCATCTTTTTCGGAGTGAACCATTATATATAGGTTGTTCAAAATATTTTTATCCCCCTTATCTGTAAAGATATTCACTTTGGCTTGGTCTTTCTGCACCATCATCATCAACTCGGCATCACGAAAGCGTGTGGCGGCATTACCCGCAAAGAGGTCTTTGGCCACATGTTTATTTTTATTGTCTTTGAGGATGAAGAGGTCAAACGCATCCACCCCCATTTCATGCAGCGATTTCAGTCCATCATTGCCTTGATGAGTGGCCAGATTGTACGTCAATATCTTCATTTCTTTCATTCCGTTCATAATCTGTTTGAGGCTTTTGTCTCCTTCCTGTGCCCATGTGGCAGAGGAAGCCATGAGGCACAAAGCGCACAGCACAATCAGTCTTTTCAGTTGCTTCATTGTTTTGTGAGTATAATCATTAGTTAAAAATAATCATTTGCCGTCCATACATCATCTTCCGGAGTGGTGAAATTGGAGGGCTTCTACTCATAAGACGTAAGGAAACCCGATTTGTTACAAAAAGAACAGGCAATTATCACCTTTTCCGGCATCAAAATATATACCCC
>CAMFNC010000221.1 GCA_945965245.1 uncultured Porphyromonas sp.
CCGGCTGCCGTATATGCTTATTTTCTGCCCAAAGAATTTATCAAAGCGGGAGCGGATGCCTCGGCATACAACGGTTTGACCATCACTTACGGCGACAAAGAATATAAACTGCAAGCCAAACCGGACGCTGCCGGTGCACTGACATTTTATCGTTCGAGTGCCAAGTTGCTCAATTTGACCTATGAAGAGGGATACTACTTTGCATTCGGCCCTTTCAATCCCACAGACAATCTGAAAAGAGTACCCATGAAAGTAACTCTGGGCAAAGACTCCATCCCTCTGGTATTTAGCTGCTATGTGGATGAGATGGGACAAATCATATATGAAATAGAATCAGCAAGTGTTTCCCCATACAACAAGAAGTTGTATTACAAAAACGGAACCCTGATGATTCTTCCCTTCTAAGAAAAAACTCTTGGACACCGAGCTGGAACTGACAGAGGCCTGCAAAAAGGGAAGCCGAGATGCTTTCCAGACCCTTTATTGCCGTTTTGCTCCGGCTCTGCGAATAGTACTGATGCGTTATGTGGCAGACTCCGAAGTGGCGGAAGATCTGCTGCATGATGTCTTTTATAAAATAATAGGTTCGAAACTCAAGGCCTTCGAATATCGCAAAGAAGGTTCCCTTCGCGCTTGGCTAACACGTCTTTCTGCCAACGAAGCACTGATGTGGCTGCGCCGCGAAAAACATTTCCCGCGGGTAGAGGAAAACATACCGATACCGGAACAGGTCGAAGAGCCAACACCGGAAGAGGTGCAATCCCTCTCGGAAAAGGAACTGATGAGCCTGATTGAGCAACTTCCGGCAGGGTATCGGACTGTATTTAACTTATACGTTTTCGAGCAGATGTCACACAAAGAAATAGGACAAATGCTGGGAATCAACGAAAAGTCTTCGTCTTCACAATTGGCTCGCGCCAAAAAATTGCTGGCTGTGCAGATTAAGAAACGGATGGTATGAATAAGATGACAGAACCCGAGCAACGAAAATTAGAACCCTGGTTGGAGCAAATACGTTCTCAAGTGAACCAAACCGCAGGAGAAGCCCATTCGGATGATGCCACATGGTGGCATCTGGAGTCCGAACTTTTCCCGGCACCAGCCTCCCGCAAACTCGGCAAGCGATACACAAGACGGTGGCAGGCTGCAGCAGCCGTAATAGCATTCCTATTGGCTGTAAGTGGATTATGGCTCTATAATCCGCACAAGACTGTCATGGACGGGGATACCGCTTCACGTCCGATGGCTGTTATTCTTGATACACCCTCTCATATATCAACCTCCGAAAAAAATCAGACAACAGAAGATGCTGCCAATCAAGCTGTGTCGGTAAAATCATATACCCACTCCACATTTCACCACACGACAGGCACCCCCCTTTTGGCCATTCACAACGCAGAAACGACATCAACGGAAAAACAAACAGACCGCGAAGAAACATCCGAACAACCCCATCAGAACGAAGAATCCAATCCGGCCGTATCGGTTCACCGAGACTATCCAAGTACACCCAACCATTCGGTCGCAACCCAACCCACACAACTGAAGCCCGATGGGATGACTACCATGGCTGTCACCTCATCACCAGATGGCGATTGGCAATTCTCTCTCTCTGCCTCCAATTCCAACACCGCGTCCAAGACCACGGAAACGCCGGTGCCGATGTACGATACCGCCCCCATGCTCTTTGCTCCGCCCGATGGTGCTCTGCGCAGCATAGTGGACGATGAGGAGCGATACCAAGAGGCTTCATTTCACCACCATGCTCCGCTACAGATTGGAGTACGATTTTTTTATAGTCTTTCCAAACGTTGGCGCATAGGTAGCGGATTGACCTATACCTATCTGCGCTCCAATAGTTCTGCTACTTTTGAGACACCGACCCGAACGCAACAAATACATTATCTGGGCATTCCGCTGACAATGCAATACGACCTCCTTCACAGACGCATGTGGCATTTCTATGTGGGTACAGAAGCCCGTGTGGACAAATGTCTGGCCGTTCGGTGGGGCGATTTTGTGCCGGAAACCAATCCTTGGCAATTCTCTTTGAGCGGCATAGCCGGTATAGGCTTACACCTCCATCAGCATTTGGAATTATACATAGAACCCAATGTGGGATACTATTTCGACAATTGCTCTCCGGTCAAATCCCTTTACAAAGAACAACCCTTATCCATTGGCATCTCGGCCGGATTTATTTTCAAGTAGCCTTCCGATACAGCTTTTTCCTCCTAATCTTTTAGCCAATTCTCTGCGTAAAAGCCTTACCGGATATTTTTCGATGCATTTAGAAGCAGAAAGTACCTTTTCGATGCATTTCACGTCTTCCGAAGATGAAAGCCGGTTGTAAGTTTGCAACGTCAACGGAAACAAAAAACTTCTCGACAAGGCGCCAAGAGAAATATGATATCCGAAGACCGGAAGGTTAAGGTTCCACCATCCACCTCTATTATTAATCAAACGGAACCGCCAATTTTATTTTTATACAATTATGATACAGTTTACAGCTATTCAGTCCAAATTAGCCAACAAAGATGGAAAGAAATTATTTTATGCCCGCTCTTTGCGCAGCAGAGCCACCATCACCACCCGTCGCATTGCCGAAGATGTGGCTGGACGAAGTGGGGCATCAAAAGGTGATGTAATAGGTATATTGATGGATCTTGGAGAGGCTATGCGCATCTATTTGGCCAATGGCGACCGTGTGAAACTGGACGGTATCGGTTCTTTCGCATTGGCTTTCTCCTCAAAAGGAAAAGGTGTGGACAACGCCGAAGATGTGAATGCCGAACAATTCAACCGCGTGCGCGTACTATTCTATCCTGAAACTATGCAGGCACGCGTCTCCGGCATCCGCCACTCTCCGCTAATTGATCCGAATATCACCTTTATGCCACTTCGGAAAGCTGATGCCACACAAACCGATGAAAATTCTACGACTCCCACAGAACCCACACCCCAACCGGACAATGGAGGTTCAAGTGATGACAACTTGTAATCCCGATATTATAAGTCAATAAAAATCATCTAAGGAGTGGGTGTTTTTGCGAAATAAAAGCGCAGAGACACCCACTTTGATTTCGGAAGATATAGTTTTTATGGTTATTTAGAAACTTTTTATGCAAAGTTTTTCGAAACAAAAACCTATCTTTACATATTGTAATTTAGGTGTGGTATAATTAATTACATCCACACCCAATGATATAT
>CAMFNC010000222.1 GCA_945965245.1 uncultured Porphyromonas sp.
GTGCAGAGATGAGGGATATGCCCATCACGGGTAATCAGGCGCAGCATCTCTTCGGTCTGCTCCAGCCACAGCGTCACGGTACCCAAAGCAGCAGAAGGCTCCATCTTATCTACATGCTCGCGGCCGGCAACGCTTTCGGCAAAATCATGCAATAGTGTACGCACTTCATCAAAATTGACTTTGTGCGCAAAATTTTTGGGATATAAGTGCGTGGTCATTATTTGATTAAGAAGCGGAATACGTCATTAGCATTGGCATAGAAAACCAAAGTCAGTAACAATGCCATGCCAATAATTTGGGCTTTGATGAGCACATCAGTGCTGACTTTGCGCCCCGTAACCATTTCAAAAAGAAGAAACATGATATGACCTCCATCCAATCCGGGGATGGGCAGAATATTCATCACCGCCAACATAACGGAAAGCAGTGCGGTAATGCTCCAAAAAGCCAACCAAGTAAAATGGCGAGGGAAAAGACTGCCGATGGTGCCGAAGCCTCCCATTTGACTCACGCCCTCTTTTGTAAAGACGTATTTCATATCGCTCACATAACTGCGAATGGTGCCCACTCCCTGCCGTATGCCTGCTGGGATAGAGGATAAGAGAGTATAACTTATCTGATTGACATCGTATATCTCGGAAGGCTTTTTCAGCGATACGCCAATCATGCCGGAGTCATCAATAAAAACCGGCACATCACGTTCCACTCCACCATTGCTCATGGTCATCGTGACAGGCTGCCCCGCCAGGCTTTTAATTTTTTTCTGTGCATCGCGAAAGTCGGTCATGCTTTTGCCGTTGATAGCCAATAGGCGGTCACCCGAACGAATGCCCGCATTGGCTGCCGAGCGTCCGCTCATTACACTATCTACCACAAAGGGATACTGCATCGTGAGCACCCCTTCGCCCGTACGCAGCACACGCTTCATCATATCATCTGGGATAGCTATATCCAAGGTTTCCTCACCGCGTTTCACCCGTACGTATCGTGCTTCAATGAATTTGCGGATAAAGTTACCGGAAAGAGCATTCTCAGTTTTACCATCAATGCTCAAAACAATATCTCCATCCCGAAAACCCAAATCACGAGCCACAGGCGCAAAAGCGAAGCCGGAGGTCACTCTGTCGGAAGGTAACTCCCAATCTCCCCAATGATAAGAGATACCGGCATAGATAATAACGGCCAATATCACATTAAATACCACACCGGCCACCATCATCATGAAGCGTTGCCATGCAGGTCGAGAACGAAATTCGTCTTGCTTCGGCTCTTGTTTCAAGCCATCAACATCGAAAGACTCGTCCACCATGCCGGCAATTTTGCAATATCCCCCCACAGGAAGCCATCCAACACCAAATTCTGTCCGGCTGTTTTTGGGGCGAAAACGCAGCAAAGCCTTGCCTGCCACATCGAAAAAAAGATAAAACTTATCCACACGAACTTTGAAAAGTCGGGATATAGAATAGTGACCTAATTCATGAATAAAGACCAAAATGGTCAGAGATACCAGAAGTTGGAGTATAATGCTCAGCATAAAAGTTTAGTTTTGGTATTGGAGAAGTTCGCAAGCCATGGTTCGTACAGCCTTATCGGTTTCCATCAGAGCTTCCAACGTGGGATGATCCATGTGTTCATATCGATTCATACAACTATCCAACAGACCATTCATATTCATAAAAGAAATTTCATTTTGCAGAAAAGCCATTACTGCTATTTCATTGGCAGCATTGAGAGCGCAAGTAGCATTGCCTCCTTTGCGGAGTGCGGAAAAAGCCAAAGCCAGATTGGGAAACCGCTCCAAGTCAGGTTTGTCGAAAGTTAAGGCTTGTGTGGTAAGATCCAAACGCGGGTAGTTGTTGGCAATTCGCCGAGTCAGCCCCAAAGCATACCCGATGGGTAGACGCATATCAGGGATACCTAATTGAGCCTTAATCGAACCATCGTCAAACTGCACCATAGAGTGCACTATGCTTTGCGGATGAACCAAAACCTCTATATCATCGGGTTGCATATCGAAAAGCCAACGGGCTTCGATTACCTCAAAACCTTTATTCATCATCGAAGCCGAGTCAATAGTCACTTTAGCTCCCATATTCCAATTAGGATGGTTTAAGGCTTGTTCGCGCGTAACGTGCTGCAATTCGGACAGCGAATGGCAGCGAAAAGGGCCACCCGACGCTGTCAATATCAATTTTTCGGGGCGTTTGGCCTCACCCATCAGACACTGAAAAATGGCAGAATGCTCTGAATCTACCGGAATAATATTGATGCGATGAGCATCCGCCTCACGCATAATCAGTTCGCCTGCCACCACCAAAGTTTCTTTGTTGGCTAATCCGATGGTTTTACCTGCACGGATGGCTTGAAGGGTAGGTATCAGTCCGGAGTAGCCTACCATGGCGGTAATAACCATATCAATGGAAGCCGCCTGCACGCAATCGTTAATAGCTTCGGATCCACACCATACTTTAATGGGCAAGTCTGCCAAAGCATCGCACACCGTGGCATAGTGCTCTCGGTTGGCTATCACCACCATATCGGGCAGGAACTCTCGTGCCTGCTCAATCAGAAGTCGAAAATTATTATTGGCGGTAAGTAAATGTGCCGACAATTCATCGCCATTGGCACGAATGATATCTAATGTCTGTGTACCGATGGAACCGGTAGAACCGAGTATGGCTATGTTTCTTTTCATATATCCAACAGTCCGTCGGGGATATCCATCTCCAACGTTTGATGTTTGCGATCTATCCCAAGGATAAGTTCAGCGGCTATAGGTATTAAATATTCTTTGTCTTGTGCCGAGCGAACCAGAAAAAGCTCGTTGGCGGTGGTATCTTCGATGTCTTCGATGATACCGATGGGTTGTTTTTGGGAGTCGAGAAGCGTATAACCTGTAAAGAATGCCCAATCCGCAATCTGCTCATCGTCCACGTCTTGCAGAATTTCTTTGGCTATCCATACCGGTAGCCCTTGCAGGATGGCTGCTTCTTCGGCATTATCTACCCGATCGAATTTAATCAGAGTGGCATCGCCTTTGGGGCGGCACCCCATCAACTTATAGGGCACAAAAAGCTTATTAATTTCCAGCATCAAAAAGAGGGGTTCTTCGCCCTCTTCAGGAGCACACAACTCCACTTGCAATTGTGCTGCCACCTCTCCTTTTATGCCATGCGCCTTACCGATGAAACCTATCTGTTCGAAGTCTGCGGCGTCTATCATATATTAGCTACACGTGAAATTCGGGCACCCAAAGCATTGAGACGTGTATCGATATTTTGATAACCACGGTCAATTTGCTCAATATTGTGTATCACACTGGTGCCATTGGCGGTCATGGCGGCAATCAGCAATGCTATACCGGCACGAATATCCGGCGACACCATGGTAGAGGCTTTGAGCGTATGCTTTTTGCCCAGTCCGATAACGGTGGCACGGTGTGGGTCACAGAGGATTATTTGGGCACCCATATCAATCAGTTTATCCACAAAAAACAAGCGGCTCTCAAACATTTTCTGATGAATTAGCACGCTGCCTGTGGCCTGCGTGGCTACCACCAGAAACACGCTCAATAAGTCCGGCGTAAGTCCGGGCCAAGGAGCATCGGCTATGGTCATGATGGAGCCGTCCATAAAAGTTTCTATCTCGTAATGGTCATGCGAAGGGATATACAAGTCATCGCCTCGCTGATCCACTGTGATGCCCAAGCGGCGGAATTGTGCCGGGATAATCCCCAAATCAGGCACACTCACATCTTTGATAGTCAATTCTGAACCGGTAATAGCAGCCATCCCAATGAAACTACCCACTTCAATCATATCAGGCAGTAATTGATGCGTAGCTCCATGCAGGGAAGATACCCCTGTTATCTTGAGCAAATTAGAACCTATACCTTCGATTTGAGCACCCATGGCCACCAATAATTTGCACAACTGTTGCAGATAAGGTTCGCAAGCGGCATTGTATATCGTGGTCATCCCTTCGGCACGCACCGCCGCCATCACAATATTGGCAGTACCCGTAACCGAGGCTTCATCCAACAGCATATACACACCCTTGAGATGGTCGGCTTTCAACTCATAAGATTGCAGGTCAATCTGATACTCGCACGCAGCCCCCAAGGCCTGAATACCGATGAGGTGCGTATCCAACCTGCGCCGGCCGATTTTGTCCCCTCCAGGTTTAGGAAAGATGGCGTAACCGAACCGAGCAATCAATGGCCCCACCAGCAGCACAGAACCACGTAACGATCGACTTTTCTTGATAAACTCAGGCGAGCGTAGATAGTCCACATTCACATCATCGGCTTGAAAGGTATAGGTATCATCATTCACCCGGGTAATCTTTACACCCAAATGGCGTAACAATTCTATCAGATTATTCACATCCAAGATGTTGGGGATATTTGCAATAGTCACGGGTTCGGGGGTCAGCAATACCGCCGAGATAACCTGTAGGGCTTCGTTTTTGGCTCCTTGCGGAATAATCGTTCCATTCATGGAATATCCGCCTTCTATAACGTAAGATGCCATATGATAGAAATTTATAAGGTGAATAATCAGTATTTGGAAACGGTGTCGGGAATTACTGTCCTTTGCGTTTGAAGCGCAAGCGTTTCTTGTTATTAGGCTTTCCGATAGGATTTTCCACAGGCTTCTTCTCCACACGCAACGTGCAATCTGTGGGGCTTAGCAGTAATTTACCTCCAGAGAGGTCGAAGAGATCCCGGAAGATGATTACATCCTCCACATGATCTTTATTCCATGCCAGATAAGCACGCTTCATTTGCGTGGCAATATATTTGGCAAACTCGGTGCGTTCAGGCCCCTCTTCCATGCCAACGGCTCTTTCCACAAGCTGCTGAATGATATGGCCATAGAAGCGATATTGAATCTTGTGCATATTATATGGCACAGATGTTGGATGACACTTGGCTTTCTCCTCGGTAATAATATCTATGGGATAATCTACATCCAATTTAAATTCAGACATGATAGCCAGATGATCCCAATACGTATTATCATTATGTGTAACCGAACGACGCTCCGGTGAAATATCGTGCATGATGTTTATGATAGTGCGGGCACAGCGGTTCCGCTCTTCGCGATCGGCCAACGTCAGACAGTAGTCCACCATATTTTGCACATTGCGTCCGTATTCCGGCATCGCCAATGTTTTTTGTCTTTTATTATATTCCATAAAATAGGATTAAATACGTTTCAAAATTTCTGCTCTCTCTTTTTCATACCCCGGCTTACCGAGCAGAGCGAACATATTGTTTTTATAAGCCTCCACTCCGGGCTGATTGAACGGATTAACCCGAAGCATATAGCCACTAATGCCCACTGCCATCTCAAAGAAATAGAAGAGGCTACCGATGTGATATTCATCCAATCGCGGCATCACAATGCGTATATTGGGCACTCCGCCATCCAAATGAGCCATACGCGTACCCAGTTCAGCCATTTTATTTATCTCATCAATGCGCTTACCGGCCAAGAAATTCAGTCCGTCCAGATTTTTCTCGTCTGCAGGTATGGACAAGCAATGATTGGGGTTGGCCACACTCAGTATCGTTTCGAAGATGGTACGCTCACCCTCCTGAATCCACTGTCCTATAGAATGCAGGTCGGTGGTCAAATCCACAGCAGCATTAAAGAGTCCGCCATGCTGCTTGCCCTCACTTTCGCCATAGAGTTGCTTCCACCACTCGGCTATGTAATGCAATTTGGGGTGAAAGTTGCCCAAAATCTCAATTTTCTTGCCTGCACGATACAGTGCGTGACGCGCCGCCGCATATTGCAGTGCCGGATTTTCGCCCCATGTCGTGTTCAGAACCTTCGGCATCATGTCACAAGCACCATGCACCAGAGCGGTAATATCAAATCCCGCCACGGCAATGGGGAGCAGCCCCACTGGTGTGAGCACCGAAAAACGTCCTCCCACATTATCGGGGATGATGTATGTTTTGTAACCTTCCTGATTGGCCAAGGTGCGCAAAGCTCCTTTCTTTTCGTCTGTAACAGCCACTATCAGCCGGCGTGCACACTCCACTCCTATCTGCTCTTCCAGAAGACTTTTCAGCAAACGGAAAGCGATGGCAGACTCAGTGGTCATGCCGGATTTGGAGATATTGATGATACCGAAACGTTTACCTCGGAGAAACTTTACCAATTCAAACAGATAATCCTCACTGATGTGATGACCGGCATACAATACCACGGGATGCAACAGCGGATGCCGATAGCCCTCGAAACTATCCGACAGTGCCTCAATCACCGCACGTGCACCCAAATAACTGCCGCCGATACCGATGCTAACCACATAATCACACTGCTCACGCAGCCATGCGGCCGTATCTTGGATATCGGCCAAAAATGCCGGCGTTATCTCTTCGGGGAGCGGCATCCAACCCAAAAAGTCATTGCCATCGCCGGAACCGGATTTCAATACATCCAATGCCCGGCAGGCCTCCGAGCACAAAGCTGTATCCAACCCGGCCAACTGTTCCATTCCGGTTAAATCTAATTGCAGTGTTTCCATAACTCAATAGTGTCTATGATAAAATCTGTTATTTGAAATGTTTGGCCAATTCTGCTATGGTGTCTTGGGCGGAAGCCTTATTATAGATGATGTCGTACACTGCATCCATGATAGGCATATTCACTTGATAGCGTTTGTTCAGCTCCTTGATACATTTGGTACCATAATATCCTTCGGCTATCATGTTCATTTCAGATTGTGCCGTTTTCACGCTGAAGCCGCGCCCAATCATATTACCGAAAGTGCGGTTGCGGCTGAACTGTGAGTATGCTGTAACCAAGAGGTCGCCCAGATAAACCGACTCGATGATTTCACGCTTGACCAGATGCACCGTATTCACAAAGTTGCTCATTTCGGTCAGCGCATTGGCTATCAATACAGATTGAAAGTTATCGCCATAGTTCATGCCGTGGCATATCCCGGCGGCTATGGCATAGATGTTTTTGAGAACAGAGGCGTATTCGATGCCCACCACATCATAGCTCACATTGCAGCGCACAAAATCGTTAATCAACACCTTGGAGAGCATTTCCGCTTTGGTTATATCGAAGCAACCCACCGTAAGGTATGACATTCGGTCTTTGGCCACTTCCTCGGCATGACACGGCCCTGCCACCACGCCGATATTTTCGGGGGAAACTTCATGCACCAATTGCAGGTAGTCAGAAACCAAAATATTTTCGTCCGGCACCACACCCTTGATAGCATTGATAATCAATTTGCCACGCATGCTGGAATTGCGCACACGCTTCAAAAACTGCTTTACAAAAGGCGAAGGAACCACCAAAAATATGGTATCGCTGGCTCTGAAAAATTTATTAATGTCCGACTCCGTAAAAAATTTAATTCTATCGGTATCAAAGGGTACACTGGTCAAATAGTTGGGGTTATGCCTCTCCTCTTTGAACTGTGTAATGGTCTGTGGGCGGCGTACGAACCAGTTGATTTCCTGCTGCGTAGACATCAGAATCTTAGCCAATGCCGTAGCCCAACTGCCACTACCCAATATTCCTATTTTACCTATACCATCCATTACGTTTGTTTTGAAGTATTTTTAATGGTGAATCATTTCGATTGCATCCAGCCATTCACAATATCTATATTCAGCGCATTCAGCTCCAACTTATACTTTTTCTTGATATCCATCAATGCCTGCAACAGCCTGCCCGGCTTCTCTTTTTCATTTAATACGGACTCTACGGTAGGATAACCGGCCTTATACAATACGGGCACCCACTCTTCGGGCACACCCAAAGCCATAAATTTTTCTTTCGGTTCGTGTGCTACCTTCTTTTCGGGTTTCATTTGCGGGAAGAAAAGCACCTCTTGAATACTTTCCTGTCCGGTCAGCAACATGGCCAATCTATCCATGCCGATGCCCATACCGCTAGTGGGAGGCATACCGTATTCCAGAGCACGGAGGAAGTCTTGGTCGATATACATGGCCTCGTCATCGCCCTTTTCAGAAAGGCGGAGTTGCTCTTCGAAGCGTTCGCGCTGATCAATGGGGTCGTTCAATTCGGAATACGCATTGGCCAATTCCTTACCATTGACCATCAACTCAAAGCGTTCGGTCAGTTCCGGATTATTGCGGTGCTTTTTGGTCAGCGGAGACATTTCGATGGGATAGTCTATGATAAAGGTAGGCTGAATGTAGCTGCCTTCACATTTTTCGCCGAAGATTTCGTCTATCAACTTGCCCTTACCCATCGTTTCGTTTACCTCGATGCCCAACTTGCCACACACATCACGCAGTGCGGCTTCGTCCATACCACTGATATCGAAGCCGGTATGCTCCTTGATGGCATCTATCATGGTCACACGGGGGAAAGGAGCGCGGAAGCTGATTTCGCGGTCGCCTATCTTCACTTCGGTGGTGCCCAGCACTTCCAGAGCGATGTATTCTAACATCTGTTCGGTGAAGCACATCATCCAATTATAATCCTTGTATGCCACATAGATTTCCATGGCGGTAAACTCCGGATTGTGTGTGCGGTCCATACCCTCGTTGCGGAAATTACGGCTGAACTCATACACACCATCGAAACCGCCCACAATCAGACGTTTCAGATACAATTCGTTGGCGATGCGCAAGTATAGAGGGATATCCAAAGTATTGTGATGCGTGGTAAACGGACGCGCAGCGGCACCACCGGGGATGGGTTGCAGCACGGGTGTTTCCACCTCCAGATAGCCATGCCGATTAAAGAATGTGCGCATGGCATTGAACATCTTGGTGCGTTTTATGAAAATATCTTTGACCTTATCATTGACCACCAAATCTACATAGCGTTGGCGGTAACGCTGTTCGGCATCCGTAAAACCATCGTAGGTCACCCCGTCTTTCATCTTCACGATGGGCAGCGGACGCAAACTCTTAGAGAGGAAAGTGAGCATTTGAGCATGAATGGAGATTTCGCCCGTCTGTGTGCGGAATACAAAACCTTCCACACCAATAAAGTCGCCTATATCCATCAACTTTTTTACCACCGTATTATAGAGTTCTTTGTCTTCACCGGGACAAATATCATCGCGCGTCACGTAGATATGGATGCGCCCCCAGGCATCCTGCAATTCCAAAAAAGAGGCTTTACCCATGATGCGGCGGCTCATTACTCTGCCGGCTACACGCACGGTGACACAAGGTACATCATCGGTAAAATTATCAATAATGTCTTGTGAATGAGCCGAAACGGTAAATTCCGCCGCGGGATATGGCTCTATATTACTATTGCGCAACGCTTCGAGGCTCTGCCTGCGGATGATTTCCTGCTCGCTAAGCTCTAAGATATTCATGTTCATACTTCGGTCAAATCAATTCAATATGTCCTATGGACACGTTAAGGGGCATCAACCCCGGATTAATAGCTATAATATATACAAAGATAGTGCTTATCTGCCAACTCAAGCATTCTTTGGCTCAAGAAAACAAAAGAGGCGGTAGTTAATGTCACGAATATCGTATAGTAGCGACACCTGCCTCTTATTGCTATCGATGGGTGCAAGTGATTTCATCGTTCCACAGAGCCAACCCCGGCAGTCTATTATTTTGAACGTGAAAAAACACTTCTGTCTTATACTACATCAAGCTGCTGAACACATGCTATCATATTCAATACAAGTGGTTTATGCTCCCGTATTTTTCTTCATTCAGATACCATGAGTTTTTATGCATAGTTTAATTTCATTTTATATATAAAACGCGCGCAATTTATGTATAAATTAATTTCATTTTGTACATAAA
>CAMFNC010000223.1 GCA_945965245.1 uncultured Porphyromonas sp.
ATTGATTTCATTTTATGCATATTTTGCGCGCATTTTATGTATAAAATGAAATCAATTTGTGTTAGAATTTTTTCGGCACTCTACACAACGCTCTTTATATAGAACTGTGGGCGGATAATTATACTCCCAAAACTATGTTAAAAACTGTCACTTTGTTAATTATCTGCGCTTATTTATAATTTTTTTGTCATGTATGTGATTTTTTTCTTGATATTTTGTTGCGCGAAAAGATTTTTTTCTATCTTTCGGCGTAATTATTTTAACTATTTATAACATTTAGCAACAAAAAAACATGAAAAGAATTTTCTACACAATCTCCGCTGCTGCCCTGCTGATTGGGCTGGCGGGCTGCTCTATGGAAGAGCGGATGGGGTCGGAAGCTATCCAAAAACAGTATCAGGGTAAAATCACTAATCCGGAGGAGATTAGGAATTACTTGAAGAGTCTGCAAACAGATCCCGGGTTGATGACCGGTGAGTTCCGCACAGAAGAAGGTGCCACAATGCGAAGCGAAGTCCCCGTGGGTGACGTGGTAGTGGAAAAAGAACCCGGCGTATATGAAGGTGTTCCCGGATATTGGGTCACCACCAAGCGTCGTTATCGGGTGTCACAACTTTTCGATGAAACCATCATATTGGATCCCACGGCGGATATTTTGTATCCCGGTTGTGTGATACGAGGTGGCTCTATCGAAGACGGCACCTATGCAGCCATTAGCGATGTGGAAGTGGGCGATGTTACTTTCTCCATCAGTAAAGTATTGGCTCAAGGACAGGATGCCTCTGCCGTAAGCCACACGGTGCACAATATTCGCATGAGCGATTATCGCAAGGTCTTTTCCGAATGGTCACAACTCTTTTTCAAACCCGGAGCCGTAACGTCCATGCACAGTCTCGAATCGGTTACGAGTCAGGAGGAAGCAGCCATGAAGATCGGAGCCAGCTTTAAGCACGAAGCCGTTACCATTGCTGCTAATTTAGGATTTGACTTTAGCAAAGACTCCAACCATATTTTGGCCAAGTTTGTGCAGAAACAGTACACTGTTACCACCGATATACCCAAGACTCCCACCATTTTTGCATCGGTGGATACGGAGGTTATCAATAAATATCAGCCTGTTTACATCAGCAATATTACCTATGGTCGCATGATTTTCATGAGTGTGGATACCAAACACACGCTTGCAGAAGTACAGATGGCATTGAATTGTGCAGTTAAGGCCATTGACCTGAACATAGATTTGGATGCTAAATACAAAAAAGTGCTGGAAGATAGCAAAATCAATGTGACGATTATCGGCGGTAGTGCTGCATCACAGAACTTTGCTCTTACCGATGGGTGGGTGGGCTTCCGTCAATTCATGACCACAGCCAACGAGATGCACGAACTTACTCCCATCAGTTTTGCACTGCGTTATGCTGCCGACAATTCTATTGCACGCATCGTGAGCCAGTCTGAATACGAAGTGGTAAATAAAACATTTGTTAGAGAGTTTAACGAGGTTTCTTTGGATGTTTGCTTGGACGGACTCCGTGGTACGGAAAGTAGAAGTTTGATTGAAACAGGCAGACAGTTCGAAATGTATGGTGCCGGTTGGATGACTTTCAATGGCGAGAAGAAGGAACTTTTCAATATTGGCCGTCGCTCCTATGTAAATGTTCAGAAAGGTATTGAATTTACCCATGTGGATGGCACACGTTCTGAAATGAAAATATCCAAACCAGCCAATATGAGCTTTGAAGATTTTATGCACAGCCGTGTACGCATTTATACCCATATGCGCGATTATGATGCACGTATCATAGCCAAGAATGATAAGGACTATGGTGAAGCTTATCAAGAGTTTTCTGTGGAAGATTTGGTTGCCATTAGCCGTTCCGAAAATCCCTATTTCGTGGTTACATCGCACGGCAATGGTGTCAAGGTGGAGACTAAAATGAAAATCAATAAGGTTTATTATAAATAACATCTTTCTTTATAATGAGGGTGCCACAATGTTTATCGTGGCACCCTTTTTTGTTTAGGTCTGCATAAAATTTGGGCACCTTCCACCCATATAAAACCAAGCCTCCTGAGAAGCAGTTATTTGAACAATCATCTTCTTTCGTACTTTTGTCACCTAGAAAAAAGAACTTTTTTACAATCAAAAGGAAAGTTTTATTCCTTTTTCTGTCGTATAGATCACTATTTGACAGCTATTTACAAAAAAGCACCTCTCCCTTTATATATTCCATCACAATAAGGATTAAATATTCTATCTCTCTATCGAAATGAAAGAAAAATGTGGTCAATTTAACTTGGGACACCACTTATCATTATCTTTGCAATACTTATGAAGAATATCAGAAATTTTTGCATTATTGCACATATAGACCACGGTAAAAGCACCCTGGCCGATAGATTGTTGGAAACCACACGCACCGTGGCGGGTAAGGATCTGCAAGCTCAAGTGCTGGATAATATGGATTTGGAACGTGAGCGAGGTATCACCATCAAAAGCCACGCCATCCAAATGGACTATCAGTATGACGGGAAGCCCTATGTGCTAAACCTCATCGACACTCCGGGACACGTGGACTTCAGTTACGAGGTGTCACGCTCCATAGCTGCATGCGAGGGAGCTTTGCTGGTGGTGGATGCTGCACAAGGCATTCAGGCTCAGACCATATCGAACCTTTATATGGCTCTCGAAAATGATTTGACCATCATCCCCATTATCAACAAAGTAGATTTGCCCGGTGCCATGCCGGACGAAGTAGAAGACCAAATCGTAGAACTACTTGGATGTGACCCGGAAGAGATTATCCGTGCCAGTGGCAAAACTGGCATCGGGGTGGACGATATTCTTCGTGCCATCGTGGAGCGTATCCCTGCTCCGGAAGGCGATCCCGAAGCACCACTGCAATGTCTGATTTTCGACTCGGTATTCAACCCTTTCCGCGGTATCATTGCTTACTTCAAGGTGGTGAATGGCTCCATAGCCAAAGGGGATTTGGTCAAGTTCATCGCCACCGGCAAAGAGTACGATGCGGATGAGGTGGGTGTGTTGCGATTGGATATGGAACCTCGTGCCCAAGTAAATACTGGAGATGTGGGTTATATCATATCGGGCATCAAAACCAGCCGTGAAGTCAAGGTGGGCGATACCATTACCCATGTACAAAATGGAGCCAAAGAAGCTATTGCCGGATTTGAAGAAGTTAAACCGATGGTTTTTGCCGGGGTTTATCCCATAGAAACCGAGGACTTCGAAAACCTGCGTGCCTCACTGGAAAAACTGCAACTCAACGATGCTTCGCTGACCTTTACACCGGAAAGTAGTGCCGCTCTCGGTTTCGGTTTCCGCTGCGGTTTCTTGGGGCTGCTGCACATGGAAATCGTGCAGGAGCGATTGGATCGTGAATTTGACATGAGCGTGATTACCACCGTGCCAAACGTATCCTATAAGGTGTATGACAAGAAAGGCAAATGCACAGACGTGCACAATCCTTCCGGGTTGCCGGATTTGACACTCATCGACCACATAGACGAACCTTATATCCGCGCATCGGTTATCACGAACACGGCTTTCATTGGTCCCATCATGACGCTATGCCTAAGTAAGCGTGGGCAACTCATCAAACAGGAATATATCTCCGGTGACCGTGTGGAAATCTTCTATGACCTGCCATTGGGCGAAATCGTTATAGATTTTTACGACAAACTGAAAAGTATTTCCAAAGGTTACGCTTCGTTTGACTATCATCTGAGCGATTACCGCCCATCCCGATTGGTCAAATTGGACATCCTGCTCAATGGCGAGCCAGTGGATGCTCTCTCCACACTTACCCACGTAGACAACAGTATGCCATTCGGTCGGCGAATGTGCGAAAAGCTAAAAGAACTGATACCAAGACAGCAATTCGACATTGCTATTCAAGCTGCCATCGGTGCTAAAATTATTGCCCGCGAAACGGTCAAAGCCGTTCGCAAGGACGTTACAGCCAAATGTTACGGAGGCGACGTAAGCCGTAAACGTAAGTTGCTGGAAAAACAGAAAGAAGGCAAGAAACGCATGAAACAAATCGGAACGGTGGAAGTGCCACAGAAGGCATTCCTAGCCGTGCTGAAACTCGATGACAATTAATCCAACACGGAGAAAAAAGACCTATGGCTGAACGTAGCAAAAAAAACACCCGAACCAATAAGACAGAAGGTGCCATGATGCCCATCGAAGGGCGCATCCCACCTCAAGCTCTGGAGCTGGAAGAGATTGTGCTGGGTGCACTTTTACTGGAGAAGGATGCCTATGGGCAAATCAGCGAAATTCTGCGTCCGGATTGTTTCTATGTACAGGCTCACGAAATGATTTTCGAGGCCATCCGTAATCTGGCCATGAACCAGCATCCGGTGGACATGCTCACGGTAACCGAGGAATTGCGCCGATTGGGTAACCTGGAAGCGGTGGGAGGAGCTGCCTACGTGGCCGGATTGACCATGAAAGTGGCCAGTACCGCCAATCTGGAGTATCATGCCAAGATTGTGGCACAGAAATCCATCAGCCGAAATATTATCTCTTTTGCTTCGGATGTGCTGCGCCGTGCCTACGACGATACGGAGGACATCGAAGATCAGATGCAAGAGGCGGAAGGCAAACTCTTCGAAATCTCACAAGGCAACATGAAGCAAGACTATGTGCCTGTGGGGGGGCTGGTGAGCGAAGCCATGACCGAAATCCAGAATGCCATGAACCGAAAAGAAGGCATCAGCGGTCTACCCTCAGGTTTCCCGGCTATAGATGAACTCACATCTGGCTGGCAGAAATCCGACCTCATCATCATTGCCGCACGTCCTGCCATGGGCAAAACGGCTTTTGTGCTTTCCATGGCCAAGAATATGGCGGTGGATTACAATCTGCCTGTGGCCGTATTCAACTTGGAAATGAGCGGAGTGCAGTTGGCCAAACGTCTTCTGCAAAACGTATGTGAAATAGACGGCAGTAAAATCAAAAACGGCCGTCTGACCGAACCCGAGCTCCAACAACTACTGACCAAACAGGGCGATATACACGAATCGCCTTTATATATAGATGACTCGCCGGGGCTATCCATCTTCGAACTTCGCACCAAAGCACGCCGTCTGGTGCGCGAGCACGATGTGAAGATGATTATCATAGACTATTTGCAGTTGATGAATGCCAGCGGCATGGGTTTCGGTAATCGTGAGCAAGAAGTCAGTATGATATCGCGCTCTCTGAAAGTATTGGCCAAGGAGCTGAAAATCCCCATCATCGCCCTCTCACAGCTAAATCGTAGTGTGGAAACCCGACAAGGGGATATGAACAGCAAACGACCGCAGCTCTCGGACTTGCGCGAGTCCGGTGCCATTGAGCAGGATGCGGATATTGTTTGCTTTATCCACCGTCCGGAGTATTACAAAATATTCGAAGACCCCAAGACGGGTATGAGTATGAAAAATGTGGGTCAATTTATCATAGCCAAGCACCGTAACGGTCCGATTGGAGATGTGAACCTTACCTTTATCAGCGAATATGCTAAGTTTTTACCTTTGCAACAGTCCGATAGGCGATATGGCAACTCGACCGAAACCGTTACCCGCCCATCTGCCATCCGCTCATCAGGAATAGGCAATACAAATCTTGGGAACTCACTTTCTGAGGGTAATCAGGATGATTTTCTGAACGCAGCCGACAAGTTCTCCAACAAACCTTTCTAATCGTTCAAAAAAATGAATTCGACTATAATTACCGAAACAGAATGTAATCTACGGGTCTGTCGCATTCAGGCGGTAATGCAGGAGCGCGGCATCCATGCCATGCTCGTCACTTCACACATCAATATCTTATACCTGACCGGCTCTATATTCATGGGAGCGATATATATCCCGACACAGGGCTGCGCAAGCCGCTTCATTCGTCGTCCGCAGACTTTATGCTCCGGTTTGAATGCTCACGCCATCCGCAAGGTAGAGCAAATCAAAGATATTATCTCCCTACCCTCCGGTGCCACTATTGCTCTCGAAGAAAGCGAACAGACCTATTCCGACATCCTTCGCTTACAAAATCTTTTCACCGATTGCCGGTTTGTGGACGCCACCTCCATACTGAGACATGTGCGCAGAATTAAAACAGAGGTGGAGATAGCCCAAATACGCCAAATCACAGCTCGCCACAGCGAATTGATGGCTATGCTACCCTATCTCTACCGCAACGGCATGACGGACCTTGAGTACCAGTATGCCATCGAATATAAGATGCGGCAAATGGGCTCTATTGGCATATTCCGCTGTTTTGGCATGGATATGGAGATTTTTATGGGTTCATTGCTCACCGGCAATAATGCCGATGCTCCCTCGCCTTACGATTTTGCATTGGGCGGTTCGGGAACAGACGCTTTTCCTCTCGGTGCCAACGGCTCTCCTCTGTGCAACGGACAATCGGTCATGCTGGATATGGCCGGAAACCTGGGGCTTTATCTATCCGATATAACTCGCACTCATGCCATCGGCAAACTGCCGACAGAAGCCTATTGCCTGCACGAATTGAGTCGTGAGATACATCGCCATTTCATGCAAACAGCCCAACCCGGTGTCAGCTGCTCCGAAATATATGAACAAGCTTATCGGATGGTGCAAACGGCTCAAGCCACAGATTATTTCATGGGACACACTCGGCAGTCTCAATTCGTGGGGCATGGCGTGGGACTGCAAATAAACGAATTGCCGGTGCTCACCCTACGAAGTCAAGATATATTGGCAGCCGGTATGGTCATAGCACTGGAACCCAAGTTTGTACTACCAGGCATAGGTGGCGTGGGTGTGGAAAATACTTATTTAATTACCGAACAGGGAGTGGAGCTACTCACTCCGTGCGATGAAAGTATCATAGATCTGACTCTCCTATAAATCATCTAAACCCATATGAAAAAAGACATTTTTAAGAGCATATTGATTGCCCTATTGCTCTGGGGCACGGCACAAGCTGCCATCTCCGAACCTATCAAGCCGGTCAAAAACATCATCGTGATGATTCCGGACGGCACTTCACTCGCCACGGTTTCCACTGCCCGTTGGTACCAACGCTATACAGACCCAGAGAAGAAGCAACTGAACATAGACCCATATATCTGCGGCACAGTCATCACTTACAGCTCCAATGCTCCCATCGGAGACTCGGCACCCACCACATCATGCTATATGACGGGTATGCCCACCATTACCGGATTCGTATCCACATACCCATGGCACGATGGGAAAAACAATCTTGTTCCCGTGGATTCCACCCGAGCTCATTCCCCATTGGCAACTGTATTGGAGGCTGCTAAAATCAGAAAAGGATATAAAACCGGACTGGTATTTACCTGCGAATTTCCACATGCCACTCCGGCAGACTGCTCGGCACACAGTCCCAAACGAAGTGACTATGCCACTATCAGCGAACAGATGGTGCATCAGAACCTCAATGTGGTAATTGGAGGCGGAGCCGGATTGCTTAGCGATTCACAGAAGCAACTTTTATCGAAACGTGGCAGTGCCGTCTATCTGAATGACATGGAGTCCATGCGCAAACACACCCAAGGCAACATGTGGTCGCTGTATGCCAAGCGTGAAATGCCTTACGATTTCGACCGCGATACTACTCAATACCCTTCTCTGGCAGAAATGACAGCCAAAGCCATCGAACTGTTAGGACAAGATAGCAAAGGATTTTTCTTGATGGTGGAAGGCAGTAAAGTAGATTGGGCAGCTCACTCCAACGACCCGGTGGGCATGGTATCGGACTTTTTGGCTTTCGACAGTGCTTGTCGTGTGGCTTTAGACTTTGCCAAGGCCGACGGCAATACAGCGGTTATTATCCTGCCAGACCACGGCAATAGTGGCATCAGCATCGGCAAACGGTCATACAAAAATTATGACAAGCTCAATAAAGACCAGCTATTTGCCCAATTGGCAAGATTCAAATATACGGCTGCCGGACTTACCGAGCGCATCAATGAAACTCCTTATACCGAGTTACAGAAATTGATGCAGGATGCCTGTGGTTTTGAGCTGAATGCCGAAGAGTTGGAACACCTGAACAACTGTTTGGATTATAAGCACAGCCCCATTCCTGCCGAAAAACGTACCGTGGATAAATCGCGAGCCTTGTATAGCAGTTCGCTGGAGACGTTCATCTCACACCTCTTTGCCGAACATACCTCTATCGGTTTTACTACCGGCGGACACACCGGAGAAGAAGTTTTTCTGGCATGCTACAATCCCAACGGACAACCTCTTGGCGGTGCCGTACAAAATACCGATGTCAATCGCTATCTGATGAGCCTACTGGATTCCGAAATCGACTTGCGCATCCTGACAGATGAAATCTTTGTGCCTCACACAAAAGTTTTCGAGGGTTACAAA